>CAMTZV010000234.1 GCA_947086625.1 uncultured bacterium
CCTGGCCATCTCCACCTCGATTTTCGTCGCCGCGCCAAAACTAAGCCCCCGCGCACACGCATCCACCACGGCCTCCAGCACCTGCGGCTGGCCGTGCCCCAAAATCATCGGCCCCCAGGAGCCGACAAAATCAATGTATTCATTGCCGTCCTCGTCCCACAGACACGCGCCCTGTCCGCGCACAATCATGCGGGGCGTCGAGCCGATGGAGCCGAACGCGCGCACCGGCGAATTGACCCCGCCCGGCAGAAAGCGCTTCGCCTCCTCAAAAATTTGTTTTGATTTTTCTATCCCGGCCATTATCCGATCTTCCCCTCTCTCATGCAGACTGCAAGCTCCTTTGCAAAATAGGTGATGTAAATATCCGCGCCCGCACGGTAAGCGGCCACCGCCATCTCGCACATGATTTTTTCTTCATCGATAAACCCTGCGGCTGCCGCCGCTTTTACCATCGCATACTCGCCGCTTACGCTGTAGGCCGCCACGGGCACATGCGTGATTTCCTTCGCCGCCCGGATGAGATCGCCGTAGCTCATCGCCGGCTTTACCATCACGATGTCCGCACCCTCCTCCACGTCCAGCAGGATCTCCTTTTCGGCCTCCCTGCCGTTGTGGAAATCCATCTGGTAGCTCTTTCGGTCGCCAAAGCCCGGCGCGGAGTCTGCCGCGTCGCGGAACGGCCCGTAAAAGGACGACGCAAATTTTGCGGAATACGCCATGATCGGGATATGCGAAAAGCCCGCCTCATCCAGCGCCGCCCGGATCGCCGCCACTCTCCCGTCCATCATGTCGGAGGGCGCGATCACATCCGCACCCGCCTGTGCCTGCGATACCGCAATTTTCTGTAAATACGGCAGCGTGGCGTCGTTGTCGACCTCCTCACCGCTTATAATACCGCAATGCCCGTGTGATGTGTACTCGCACATACACAGATCCGCCACAAACAGCATCCCCGGATGATTTTTCTTCGCGTGGCGCAGCGCCCGCTGCACGATGCCGTTTTCATCATACGCGCCGCTCCCGGCCTCGTCCTTGTGCGCCGGAATGCCGAAAAGCATGACTGCGGAAACGCCCGCTGCCCCAAGCTCCTGCAGCATCTCGTCCATCCGATCAATGCTGTAGCGAAACTGCCCCGGCATGGATCGGATCTCCTCCTTCACATCCTCCCCCTCAGTTACAAACATCGGGTAAATCAGGGAATCCGCGCTCACGCGCGTCTCCCGCACCATGCTTCTCATTAAATAGCTGCCCCGCAGCCGTCTCGGTCTTTGTACCATGTTACTGCTTCCTTTCTCTCTGACCTGGTTTTTCGATCTCATCCTTTATCTCTTCCTTTATCTCATCCGATATCTCAGATAGTTTTTCATTGCGGTCTGAACCGTCTGACTTCTCTGCGTCTCCTCCCTGCCCGAGCGCGCGCTCCACCCGCCTCCGCAGCTCCTTCACACCCGCGTGCGTGTCCTCCGACGCCTCCGCGGAGGCACTCGCGACCACAAGCCCTTCATGCTCCACCGTTGCCGGGAAATAGAAGCTGCAAAGCCGGCGGTTGCTCGCCACATTCACATAAATTTCCCGGTGGCGGCACTCGCGGTAAATCGCCTCGTTGACTGCCGCATCATCTGTGGCGGCAAGCACAAAGTCCATATCCTCGTCTGCCAGGCATCCGCTGCGGTAGACGTCCTGCACGTAAACAATGCGCGCCCCGTACGTATCCAGCAGCGCCCGCATCTTATCCCCGCACTCCGGCGCGACGACCGTCAGCCGGCACGCCGTCTTCACCAGCGCACCGACCCTGCGCGCCGCGATCTGCCCCGCGCCGAACACGAGCACATGCGCGCCCTCCATCCGCATAAAGAGTGGAAAATATGCGTAGCCCTTTTCGTTTTCTTCCATTTCCTGTCTCCTTCTTTTGCAATAGCATTGCAAACATTCAAACCCCATGAATCGAGTAGAGAAGATTTATCCTCCCTACCCGCCGCGCGCCCCGTGCGCCGCTTCTGCGGCATATTTTTTCTGCCTGAGGCTGTGCATAACAAAAAGCCAACCACTTATCAGTTGACTTTCCAAAACAATATAAAGCTTAAAACGGTGCATCTTTCTTTTTGAGGCACTCGTAATAATACGGCTCCAGCATCAGTATCATTGACTCCTTTGTAATATCCCTGAACCGGAATGAATACAGTAGCTCCCTGATATGCTTTCTGTTTATTCCGTCTTTCTCCGAAAAATCCTCATTATATTTCTTTAAAAGGGAAACATATAAGTGCAGCGCGAATTTTTCGTTAATCCTCTCCGAACTTTTCATGCCCGCATCAATCCAGAAAGGCCTTAATTTTATAAACCAGTAGCAATACAGCGCCGTCTCCTTGTACTCCGAGGTAATCATCTCGTTATGGAACACTTTAAAATAATGCTTTCTCTTATGTACTCTGACAATAATGTCCCGCAACGCATTGATGTTTGTTCTGACTGACTCATAAGGATATAAATCGCTGCCATCGCAGAAGTCATGCAGCAGCTGATCCAGCTCCCTTACTGCCTCCATAAATTCCTGTTCGGTCATCCATTTGTATTTTTCCGACATATTGCAATCATGCCTCCGGCAATTTATTCATCCAGATCGTTGTATATCAGATGCAGAAAATCCCTGTTCTCTTTTAACAGTCTGTCGCTGGACGCAACTAACTGCGACAGGGTTGAAGCATCGTCAATTTTGCTGTTTGTGTCTATCTGATCCTTACTGTTGCGAAAAGCTTCCCGGATCAACTCTTCATCATACCCAAAATACCGCATTTTTTTATCCATCGTTCAATCCTCCGCCCTATACAATACAGATATTGTGTTCTTTACATATTCGATCGATATCCACATGAAACCTCCGGTACAATTCATAATTTTTTCTGTTCATCTGGTTCATAGACGGATTCCATGCTTTTGTAAAATACCGGTCCGCATCATGTAGAATCATGATATTTCGCAGGATCCCATCCAAAGACCTCCACCCGGCCTTCCGGATCTCTTCTTCATACTCCGGACGCACGATTTTATTTAATTCCCGGATCGTGTTCAGGCCAAACAGACTCAGCTCATTAAGAACCAGATCCACATCCCGGAAAACCTGCGGCGATATGCAGGAAAACCTCCATGCCATAAACCGTTCCAACGACATCGAATTGATTGGATATTTCAGACAGCCCTTTTCGGTTTCCTGTTCCAGCTTACTGACATAGCTGTCAAAGGCTTCCACATAGGCGTCCATCTCCAGATCCGCCAGCTCCAGCATCCCGGCCAGTAAATTTTTCCTTCGCTCCAGATCCTCCGGCAGCCCGCCTTCAAACTTATAGCCCTTTTCGTGAATAATTTCAGACCATGTATGGGCAATCAGGCTGGTAATCTGAATTTCACACTTTAAGCCTTCAAATTTTTTATTTTCCGGCATACAAACTCTGTCTTTGCCGAAAGACACGACATAGTGATCCCCGCGGTATCCCACCTTGTCATTTCCCAGAGCGCGCGTCTTATCAACAGAATTGCCCCAGTCTACATCAAAACAGCTTTTAATAATCTCCGCAATAAAACGAATATCCTTTTTGCTGTACGTGATAATCCGGACGCCTGCTAAATCAGTAATCTCACTGTCTTTATTATATTTATCCTTCCGAAGCTTTTTCCTTAAGCTTTCTACCTCTTTCGCACGCTTCGAATAGGATGCGATTTTTATATCCGGACATTCCTGCTTCACAATAACCTTTAAAATATTGAGAACCTGCTCCGCAAATTCTCCGTAAAGCGTCTGCTTTTCGGAATACTGCCGGATTCTTTCTTCCACATACTGCTCGTTCATATCTTACCTGTCATCATACGTTTTGGACAAACATCAAAATAAGACGATATAAGTATATCATTTCATCCTATCTTATTCAATCGTATTTTATTTGAAAATCATATATCCTGATTTTTTAAAAAACTACCTCATCCCAATGACCCTCAGCAGCTTCTCGTTTTCCTCCCGCCGCCTCACGCACACCCGGTAATTGCCCGCGCCAAGCCCGCGGTAATTGCCGCAGTCGCGTATGAGAATTTTGTGCCGCAGGCAGTGCTCGCAGAGCCCGGGCGCGCCGGTGAAAAAGAGAAAATTCGCCGCCCCCGGCACGACCTCATAGCCAAGCGCTTCCAGCCGCGCGCGCAGCCATTCCCGCTCCGTGCGGATCTCTGCCGCGCACACGCG
>CAMTZV010000235.1 GCA_947086625.1 uncultured bacterium
CTCCGCCTACCAGATCGTGGAAGGCATTTACCACTCCGTCATCACAAACGATATCACAAAGCGCCACAGCATCACGAATTTTGACCTCTTTAACCGCGTGGTAAAGTATATCGTCGAAAATGTCGGCAAAACATTCTCGGCGAATGCAATCGCTAAATTTTTAAAAAGCGAGGGTCGCTCCCTCTCGGTGGAGACAATCTACAACTATATTGCGTGGCTCGAAAAGGCATTCGTGATCTACCGCTGCAGAAGATACGACCTTCAGGGAAAATCCGTGTTGAAAACACAGGAAAAGTTCTACCTCGCGGACGCCTCCCTCAAGTACGCCGTGATGGGCTTTGACCCGAAATCGATTGCCGCCATGCTTGAGAACATCGTCTATTTTGAGCTGCGCAGAAGAGGCTACGACGTGTACATCGGAAAAAACGAGACAAAGGAGATCGATTTTGTCGCGCTGCGCCGCGACGAGCGCGTCTATGTCCAGGTGTGCCGCCAGCTTCCGGAGGACTCTGACCGCGAGCTTGCAAACCTGCTCGCGCTCAGGGATCATTACCCGAAATACGTCGTAACGCTTGACGCGCTCGCCGCAGGCAATATCGACGGGATAAAAATTGTGCATCTGAAGGACTTCCTGCTCGCCCGTGAAAATGAGAGGGCGGATTAGGCGCTTTCATCCATTCACGACGTACGCCCCTGCGCATAGAAAATCCCTGCATCCGATTTGATTCAGATGCAGGGACAACAAACGCCGTTTGTTTAAAGCGCCAAAACGTCCACACTCTCTATGACGCCCATGTCGACAAGCGCCTCCAGCAGGTGCGTACAGCCGCTGTTGAGGTACAGATGCGTGCTTATAAACGTGTTTCCTCCCTTTCGGCTCTGACCAGAAACGCTCTGGGAAGAAACGGACACCCACATGCTGTCCGCAAGACGGACCTCTTCCTCCGGTGCCTCCGCTGCGCTCTCGGCCTCAGTTACCTCCAGTGTCTCCACTGTCTCTGCGGCCGCCTCAGCCGTGCCGTCCAAAAGCTGCTCTCCGTCGTTTGTAAACGCGCCCGCCTCGATGTCGAGCAGAGCCGCCGTATAGAGCCGCTGCATCTCCTCCTCGCTGCCGTAAATTGCCACGTCCGTACTGTAAACCGGCTTGTCAAAGTCCTCCGTACCATCGGCCGAAGGCTCCCTGTAATCATAGGTTAGCGTAGCATTCGCCACCTTCCAGTCCAGCTCATCATAATTCATGCCGAAAAACGCGCGCTTGGCCGCCTCCCGGTCGTACATCAGCCCGGAAAACGCCGCCCACAGCTCGTCAAAATACGCCCTGTCATCGGTGTACAGCCAGTAGGAACGGCTCACGCGCTTTCCGTTTTTCAGCGTATAGTTGAGCCCCATATAAAAGCCCTTATATGCCTCGTCATAGCCCATCCGCGCAAACGCCGCGCGCTCCCCTTTCCTGTGCTCGCCGATGTGCTCCGTAATCAGCCGATGAAGCGCCGTGACCCTTTCCAGATCGGCCTCGGAGTCAAAGCTCGCCGAACCGTCGCCACTCACATTCGCCATCGCCACCTCAGAGACATCCGGCACATACGACTCCACGCCAAACACGTCGAACTGCAGCAGCGCAAGCCCCACGAGAAGCACGGCCACGCAGGAGACGCACTCAAGCGCCACCCGCTTCTCAAACACCCGGAAGCTGCGCGCGATAAACATCTGCGCCACAAAAAAGAGCGCCGCCGCAAAAATGATGAACCAGACGACAAACACGGTTCCCGCATGCGCATATGTGCCACGCCCGTCCGTTAAAATCATCGTCACAACGATGGAGAGCGCCGCACCGCCGATGATGGAAAGCCCCCAGCGGAACACCGGGCGCATCCAGCCCACGCTTAAGAAATCCCCGGCGCGCTCCAGCGCCCGTTTCCGGTACGCATAGTACGCCGCTGCCGCGAGAAGCATCCCCACGAGCACATAGGCGATGAAGCGCCCCGTCCCGATGACGTAAAACGCCCCGTCCGCGTCCGTCCGAAAGCCCACGTAGCGCAACAGATGCGCGATGGGGAACAGCGGATGCGAGTGAAGCGGGATCATCTCGCCGCTCAGGCCGAAAATGAACAGCTCCGCCACCACATTTGCCATCCCAACGACCGCGACATACAAAAAATTCCACACCATGTAAAAGAACGCCGCCGGAAGGAGCTGTCCGGTCAGCATCGCCGAGAACGCCGACAGGCCGATGAAAAAGACCGTCTCTCCCACCGTAAAGCCAAACCATGCCCACACGGCCCAGATCAGCTCATTTGCCTTTCCGATAATGACAAAGTTCATCGCCAGCGCCGCCAGAAACTGCGGCGCGATCATCAGTGCCAGCGCGGACACATAGTTTGTCACAAACAGCTCGCCCCGCGTCACCGGGAACGTGTGCAGCATGTTCGCGCTGCGGCTCTGGTAGAGGTAGCCGAACACGCACGCCGTCATGACAAACGCGAAAATGAACACACTGATCGGCTCCGTCATGCCGGCAAAATGGTTTGCCAACCGGTCGTAATAGTTTGCCTCATCCGTAAGACGTGCCGACGCAAGCTCCACATAAAGCACAAGCGGATGTGCGAAAACCAGATACAGGCCATAGAGCACCGCAAACGGCCAGAAGCGCGTCAGATTTTTCTTGAATATCGTCTTGTTAAAACAGGAAATCTTTGACTGCATAGTCCACACCTCCCAGCTCGTAAATAAAGATTTCTTCCAGTGTCAGCGGCAGCACATCCAGCAGCAGCGGCTGCATCTGTTCCATCGCCGCCTTCGCGCGCTGCGGCTCGCCCTTTAAGATGAGCGTGTGCACGCGCCCGGTCGTCGCCTTGTGCAGCAGCTCAATTCCCTCCGGGAGAGCCGGCATATCGCCTGCAAACGCCGCCTGCACCTTCGTCACGCTGCCCTGTAAGTCAGAGAGCGATTTTTCGATCAGGATTTTCCCCTCGTTCATGATGCCCACATGGTCGCACACGTCCTCCAGCTCCCGCAGGTTGTGGGAGGAGACGAGCACCGTCGTCCCGTGCTCCGCCACGTCACTCATGAGAATGCTCCAGATCTGGCGGCGCATCACGGGGTCAAGTCCGTCCACCGGCTCATCCAGAATGAGAAGCTTCGGCTTACAGCAGATCGCCAGCCAGAACGCCACCTGCTTTTGCATTCCTTTGGACAGGCTTCGGATGTTGCGCCGGACGTTCACCGCCGGAAAGCAGTCGGCGAGCTTGTCGAAGAGCTCCCTGTCAAACCCCGGGTAGATCCCCCGGTAAAATTTCATCATGTCGATCGTGTTCGCCTGCATGAAATAAAACACGTCGTCCGGGATGTAGGCAAACGTCCCTTTTACCGCCGGGTTCTCGAACACCTCCTGCCCGTCGATCTTCACCTCGCCAGCATCCTGCCGGTAGGCTCCGGTGATGTGGCGGATGATCGTGGATTTTCCGGCTCCGTTCGGGCCCACCAGCCCGTAGATCGCACCCTTTTCTACGTGCATGTTCAAATGGTCCAGCGCCCGGAATCCGTCGAAATCCTTTACCACGTCTGTGATCTGGATCATTGGTCTTTCCCTCCCTTCGCCAGCTCCTCGATCCTTTGGATCAGGGTGTCCTTGCTTTCCGCTAAAAATAATAGCTCTCTCACAATCTCGTCAAACTGCTTCAACAACGTCTCATTCCTCCCCGCGTTTACATCCGTCTGCTGCGCGGCAAAGCTGCCGCGCCCGGAAATCGTGTAAATGTAGCCCTCCGCCTCCAGCTCGCGGTAGGCGCGCTGAATCGTGTTCGGGTTGATCGCCAGCTCGCCTGCAAGCTCACGCACGCTCGGCAGCTTTTCATCCTTTAAAACCGCTCCTGTGATGACCAGCCTGCGCAGACCTTCCTTGATCTGCTCATAGATTGGCCGGGAATCACGGTAGTTTAGCTGTATCATACAAGTCATATCCTCCTTTCTTTCAGGTTTCGCATTTTGCTTTCCTCACTCTATTTTTGTCCCGTGTGTATTAGTTGTGTTAGTACGGTTATATCATAGAGCGGCGATGCTGTCAAGAAGAACTTTGTCGGTGCAAAACGGCGCACGCCAAAAACCCCCGGCATATCCCGGGGGTTTTTGGCGTTTTTGTGCATATTCGACTATACATATTCGATTTTGAAAAAACGGCTTTAGACCTTGAAGA
>CAMTZV010000236.1 GCA_947086625.1 uncultured bacterium
TACCTGTTCTTACGGACTTTGCAGTGATTGCAAAGTCCTGGGCTGAACTGTTACGTAAAGCCTACTTCTTTGCCTTCGCGACGATGACGCGCACCCTGCCTCCGGTCGTCCCGTCGTAGTACGCCGTCAGTTCATAATTGCTTAAGCTCATCACCTTCGAGAGCTCCGTGACATAGTAGTTCGAGCCGTTTTTCAGATAAACGCCCACCTCGTCGGAGATCACATAGGCGTTTTTGCCGTTGGACGCCTCCGTCAGCGTGATCGACGTCACCGCGATGTTCCCCAGCGTCTTCACGCTCGTGATCTCACCGTTTGCGCCGAAGGCAAACTGGGCCGGGCCCGTGTAGCCCTGCATCCCGAAGACCTGCCCGTTGCTGCTCGCAGTCCCGCGTTCATCCCCGATCTGGTAGCTGTATGTTCCCGTAAAGGTCATCGTCTCCGGGCTTGCGATCTCGGTCGCCCCCAGAAGAATGCCGTAGCGGTAGCTGTCCCCGGTCACGCCCCGGATCATGAGATCCGTGAGCTCCTTATCCGCATTGACATGATAGTACAAGATATTGGAGAAATTGATCGTCAGCCCCGCGAGGCGGTTTTTGTCGACCCGGCTGTAGCTCCCGTTGTCGTACTCCAGTATATGGATGTTGTCCGAGAGCTTACAGCCCGCATACGTCGTCGCGTCCATGCTCACCGTGCCGTTGAGACGGCCGAGAGATACTTTGTTCACGACCGGCTTTCCGTTGTCAAAGGCAACCTCCACCGGCGTATGCTCCCGGAAATCCTTTAAATCGTCCACCTCGTACTCGTGCGTCTCGCCGAGGGTGTCCAGCATCGTGATATACTTTTTCACGTCGGTCGAATCCTTATCGCCGTTAATCTTCTCGGCTGTCCCGAGCACAATACCGCCGATAAAGGAGTTGAGCGCCGCGGCTCCCGCGATGCCGACGACCGTCCCGTCCTTTCCGAGCAGCAGCGTCACATAGTCTCCGATCTCATAGCTGCCCATCGCGGACACCGCAAAGGCGATATCCTGACTTGCCAGCGCATAGCTCGTGCCCGACACCGTCACCGCGGACGGCTTGTAGCGGTCGGGCGATACGCCGTTTAACCGCCCGGTCACGCGCTCCTGATACACAAAAATGCTATTCAGCTTTTTGGAATAGTAGAGCACGTCGTACATGCGGATGCGCTCTGCGCTGGCCTTTGTGCCGTCGATGTAGATCGCCGCGCCATCCGCGTCAAACGGGATCTGCGCGCGCCAGTCCTCCCCCGCGATCACAGGCCCGTCCAGCTTGTCATAGACGAGCGCCAGATAATCGATATCGCCGTTTGCGTCGAGCGCGTAGCCAAGCGTCTGCCCGTAAATGCTGCCCGCCTTATTCGGCGTCACGAGCAGGTTGTAAAGCAGATTGATCACGTCCTTGTATGTAAGCTTCGCACCCTGCTTTTTCTTAATATTCTTATTCAGCTTCTGGGATTTATAGAAGGAAAATTTCGCGCTGGCGAGATTCCCCTGAAAATCCGCATCCTCGTAGCCGAGCAGCGCCAGCACCGCCACAACGGCCTCCTGCATACTGACCGCCTGCTTCGGGCGGAATTTCCCCTTTAAATTTCCCTTCATCCAGCCCTTCTCCACCGCAATGCGGATGTAGGGCGCGTATTTGTCCGTCTTTTTCACGTCCGCGTACATGGATGTCTTCACCGTCGTCCCGGCCTTGTTTTTATAGGGCGAGAGCTTCACGAGCAGCTTTGCGAACTGCCGGCGGCTCACCGCCTTTTTCAGGCCCGTCGTCCCCGCCTGCGCGCTGCTTACAACGCCCGCCGCCACGAGCACCCTGCGCGCCAGCTCCTGATTGTACGTCGGGTTTGTCTTCGTCTGCGGCGCGCCTGCCGACACGGAATCCGTCCCGCCTGACGCGCTCCCGCCCGCCTGCGCGGCTGACGCCGGGCAGACGCCTGTGAGCGTCAGCGCGCACGCCAGAAGCGCCGCCAAAAAACTGTTTGAAAATCTCTGTCTCATACCAGCATCCCTCTTTTTTGTTTTTCTCTCTACAATAGAACGAAGCATCGGGCAGAAGGTCTTCCCTCTGCCCGATTCAGTATACCACGACTCATTTCCGTTGTGTGGATTTTTATAAAATTTTAAGAAACATTAATTCAGCTTCAACAGCTCCGTGCGTTCAAACCCATCCTCCATGTCGTAGACGATGACCAGATTTTTCGCCGCGAGATAGAGCTTGTCGCCGATGTAAAGGTTGCGGAAGCCGTCTGCGATGATGCTGTAGTCCCACTCCTTCGGGATCTGATCCTTCGCGCGCTCCACGAGCTTTCCGTCCTTCACCTGATAGATCTGCTGGGTGATGCGGTACTCCCCGCCCTTGTCCTCCGTCAGAAACGCGATCACATTTTTCCCGCGGTCCGCCAGCAGCGACTTGTAATTGTACGTCGCGGGCGAGCCGTAGGCGTCGTCGAAGACGACCTTCGACGTCTCCTTCACGTCCGTCGGGTCGGAGATATCGTAGAGCGAGAGCTTGATGCCGACAAACTCGCTGTCCTCTTCCTTCCGCTCCTCGCCCACGCCGATTAAATGCCTGTCGTCCCAGAACTGCAGGTAATCCGAGAAGCCGGGGATTTCCAGCTCCCCGATGAGCGTCGGGTTTTTCGGGTCGGAAAAGTCGACCGTAAAAAGCGGATCCATGTTGCGGTACGTCACAAAGTAACCGATATCGTCCACAAAACGCGCCGCGTAGACCGTCTCGCCCTCCGCGATGTGCTCGATCTTCCCGCAAATCTTCAGTTTATCGTCCAGCACATAGAGCTGATTTGTCGTCGCCTCCACGCCGTAATCGGTCGTCAGCACGTACAGGTAGCCGTCCGCCGACTCGTGGATCGCAAACGTGTCCTCCACAAAGCCCGGCACCGCCTCGGCGCAGTCCGCCGCCACCTTTCCGTCGCCGATCTGAAATTTGGTGAGCTTCGTGCGCGTGCGTCCCATCGCGCCGCTGTAGTCCGCCTGATACAGATAGATCGATTTTGCGGTCACGTAGAACGAGCCGCCGCCGTTGAAGATCAGCTTCTGGTCGATGGCCTCCTCGGGGCGCTCCACATCCATCGCAGAGATATACACGCCTGACGTAACCCCCTCCTGCGGCAGATAGATGCAATTTTCGGGAACCGTCTGCCCCTGTATCTGCGGAAGCCGTACCTCTGTTTCACCCTCCGCCGTTTTCTGCTCCTCCGCGCGCGCATACGGCATAACCGCCTGAAATCCGTAATCGGTGAACAGATACAGCTTGCTTCCGATCTTGCGGGAGGTGTTATAGACGCCGTCCTGCTCATACGTCCCGACCAGCTTTGCCCCTGCGGGAACCGTGATATCGTACGTCAGTATCTGCGTGTGCAGCCGACTGTAATCATAACCCCAGCCGCAGCCGTAGATCATATCCGCCTCCATCTTTTTCGCCGCTTCGCCCTCCTCTGCTTCGATCTCGGACACATCCTCGGTCTGCACGATGAGCACCAGCCGATCGTCCGCCACATACATCTCCCGGATGCCGTCCATGTTCCCGGAAAGCTCCGGCCTGATGCTGCCGAGCTGGCGCGGCACGCCCGTCGTCACATCCACGATGCGCACCTGATCGTCCGCGGCAATGTAAATATTTTTTCCGTCCGTCTTTACGATATCGCTCTCGTCCACGCCGCTCACCTGCAGGTTCGTCGTGGAAAACTCCGGCGTCTTTTCCCCGGAGAACGACTCTGCCTCTTTTCTTGCGTCCGCCGCATCGTTCATGACGGACTGGTCGCGGTCGGCAGAAGCGCCGTCCCCCGCCGCGACACTGTTCTCCAGCACCGCTCCATCCACATCGCCGGCGCCTTTTGTAGCAAACTCGTAATACCGCTCCTTCATGCGCGCGAACATGTCGTACACTTCCTCGTAGCTCTCCGCCAGACGGTAGTCCCCGAGCCTTGCGACAACCGTCTCCGGCTCCTGCGGTTCAAAGGTTTCCGCAGCCCCCTCCGCTGCGCCGTCCCCGCTGCCAGCGTTGTTCGCCTCATTTTCCGCGAGGTCTGCCGGATCTTTCGCACCGTCCGCTGCGCCGTCCGCCTGACGCTCCCCCGGCGCATACGCGCTCTGGCTGTTCGCCACGCCGTACGCGCCGAGAGAGAGCGCAAGCACGACTGCCGCCGCTGCT
>CAMTZV010000237.1 GCA_947086625.1 uncultured bacterium
ATATTTTTTGATGTACGAATTCGGCACGTTCACCTTCGCATTCACGTGCGTCTTTTTAAATGCCTTATCCGAAACCGTGTCAAGCTTCTTCGAGTGGATGACGATCGTCTTCAGCTTGGGGCAGTTATAAAACGCCGCACGGTTGATCTTCATCACATGCTTACCGATCGAAAGCTTCTTTAGACCCGGCATATCGCGAAATGCGTTTACACCGATATTTGTCACCTTGAAATTCAGCCCGCCGAAGGTGATCGTATCCGGGATCGTCAGGGATGTCAGCGTCCGCTTTGTGCAGTTCACCGCCTTCACACGCGGGTTCGACGGGTCTGCCTTCGTCACCTGGTAGGTGATGTAGTTGATTGTGCGGGTATCGCCAACCTTTGGCTTATCCTCCGTGACCGTCCCGCCCGTCATGGACACCAGCCACACCGCATTAATCGTAAGATCCTTTGTCACATACGTGTAAGCCGTCGAATCCCAGGCGAGAACGTATCCCTGGCGCGTCCAGTTCGGGGGTGTCGCCGAGCCGCCGAAATAGGACATGACCTGTGAGACCTGCCCGCTGTAGGAATCCTTGAAGGTCACGGTAAAGTTCTGCTTCCAGGAAGCGCGCACGTCCAGATTCTGCTGAACGTTCGTGTAATCCTTATCCCACGTGAGCGTGTAGCCGGTGCGCTCATTCAAAACCGGCGCCGAGGCAGAACCGCCGAGCGTGACCTCCTCCGTCTTTATGAGGGAATTCCCGTCATAAAAGCGGACGGTACACGTCACCCTCGTGGGAATGCCGTGACTGTTTGCGTAAAGCTCCGCCTGGCTCGCCTTATTGCAGTTGATGACAAGCCCTGAGCCGCGGTTTCCAAACGCCTCCTCCTCGATAGACTGCACGGTGTTCGGTATCTTCACGTTCTGCAGGCCGTAGCAGCCGTAAAACGCCCGCTCACCGATCGTCGTCACCGTCTGGTACATGTCGGTAATGTTCATGGGCATGTTGTAACTCTGCGCCCAGCAGCCCTCGAACGCCCGCGCGCAGATCACGCGCACCGGAAAATCCGCCGAGCCGATGACACAGTTTCCGTCGGCGGCGTTGCCGTTCGTCAGCCCCGCCGGCCACTGGACAAGCTGCGCCCTGTCCTTGGAATAAAGTACCCCGCCCTCGGCGAAATAATTCCGGTTGCCGCCGTCCACCGTGATCTTCGTCAGTCTGGGGCAGTTCGCAAACGCGCCGTTCCCGATGGAGGCGACGCCCGGCCCGATCAGTATCGTCTGTATGTTCTGGCAGCCGTAGAACGCCCGCTCGCGGATCTCGCGCAGGCTGGATCTGAAATTGATGCTCGTGACATTTTCCACGCCGGAGATCGGGCAGTTCATAAACGCCTCCGCGCCGATCCACTGGTAGGTCCCCTCCATGTCGGGAAAGCTGATGCCGGTCAGATAGCTGCAATTTTTAAATACGCCGCCGTTGATGCCGACAACCTTGTAGGGAGTCCTGTCCTCCGTCCCGTGCAAAATCTGAGCCGGAAACGTCAGGTTGACATTGCCGCTTCCCAGATAGCTGTACCCGCTGATGCAGACCTCTTTCTCTTCCTTGTTAAAGATCTGATAGTACAGCTTAAAGCCCGCCGGGTCATTGTCCTCAATCGAACCGCCCTCGATCTCGGTGTCTTTCAAAATCTCGCCCTGCACGGTATCCGAAAACGCGTGAGCCGTCAGTATATGCGCCGCCTGCCACCGGAAAAACAGCCCGAAAAACAGCAGCGTCGCCGCCAGCCCGATATAGATCGTCAGATCCTTTTTTAAGCCTCTTACCCTCATCGCAGCCTCCTGTTATGCCTCTTACTAGATCGCTTTCAGCTTGATCGTCGTGTTGATGCCGGATTTTTTAATCTTGCTCTGGTAGCTCTTGAGCTTGGAGCGGTACGCATAAAACGTGGAGCTCTTGCTGATCCCGTAAAATGCCTGCTTCCCGATCGTGGAAAGCTTCTTTGTCTTGATTGTCACCTTGCTCAGCTTGCTGCATCTGCAAAACGCCTTTACGCCGATGCTCGTCACGTTTGAGCCGATCGTCACGCTTTTCAGCGACTTGTTGTTGCGGAATGCGTAATCCGCGATCGACGTCACCTTATATTTTACGTTTTTGATCGTGACCGTGCTCGGGATCGAGACGCTTGTAGCGTCCGACTTGCTGTTGGAGACATACATCACCTTCGGGTTCTGGACATTCGCGCTCGTCACACGGTACGTCACCGTGCCCTTCGTCAGCTCCGTATCCTTTGCCGCGGGCTTGACCGTATCTCCGTCGATGACAAAGCCGGTGGAGGGATCTCTCCACGTCGCATAGACGGTCATGTCTCCGGTAACCGATGAGAACGATTTGCTCCACACCAGATTGTAGCCGCTCATCGTCCATTTGGGCGCCTTTGCAGCCTTTCCGTATTCTACCTGATCGGTGGCTTTCTTATCCCGGTATTCATCGATAAATGTAACCGTGTATACTCTCGTATAAACCGCCGTGACGGTCAGATCGCTCGTGATATTACTACAGCTGCTGCTCCATGTCAGCTTGTAGCCGGGACGCTGCGGCATGGAGGGCGCCTTCGCCGCGGAACCGTACACGACCTCTTGGGAGGAGAGCAGTGTCCCGGTATCCGACAGGAACCGCACGGTATAGGTCATAACCGTGCCGATCTTATTGCTCGCCGCATAGTTTGCCGCCTGCGAGCCGCTGTGGCAGTACATGGTCAGACCGTTGACCGCCAAAAATGCGTTCGAGCCGATGCTCGTCACACTGGCGGGAATTGTAATCTTCACAAGACCGCTGCAATACGCGAACGCGCTCGCGCCGATGTTCACAACACCGGCCGGAACCGTCATCTCGGTCAGCTTCGTACAGCTGTAAAATGTGCCGTTGCTGATCGATGTCAGCCTGCTCGGAAGTACGACATTCCCAAGCGAATAGCAGTTCTGAAACGCGTATTCGCCGATGCTCGTCACCGTCTCGGGAATCGTGATCGTCCCAAGGGCGCTGCATCCGCTGAACGCATAGGCCGGGATGACCGCCACCTTACTCGGGAGCGTAATCGACGTGAGGGCGCTGCAATTCTGGAACGCCGAATTGTCGATGCGCGTCACCGTATCAGGCAGCATGATACTCGTCAGCGCCTGTGCACCCGCAAACGCACCCTGCCCGATCGCCGTCAGGCGGTTTGCGATCGCCGCCGGAGCCGCGTAGCTCGTTCCGGCCTTACCCGAAGGATACTGGACAAGCGTATACGTATTGTAAGTACCGGAGACGCCCTGGCTGTAACCGATATACTGGTAGAGCACGCCGTCGTTGGAGACGTAGCGCTGATTTCCGGCCGTCACGTTTAACGCGCTTAACGCCGGGCAGTCGCTGAACGCCTGATTTTCTATGGAAGTAACCGTGGCGGGAATCGTCACCGTCGTCAGCGCCGGACATCCGTAAAATGCCATGGAGCCGATCGTCTGCAGTCCCGCCGCATTGTTATTGTTGTTATTGTTGTTTCCGCCGGTGGAACCGCCCTGCATCGTCACCGAGGTAAGCCCGGCCTTGCCCGCAAACGCGTAGCTTCCAATCGCGGTCACGTCATACGAGGTGGCAGATGTCGTCCCGCCGGTGGTGCCGCCGGTCGTGCCGCTTCCAACCTCGATCTTAAGCGGGACCGTCAGCGCCGTCGCCGTTCCCTGATATCCGGTAATCGTCGCAGTCGTGCCGTTTGGCGTATAGGCAAAGCCGTTATCCGTCACACCGTCCCCGTCCGTATCCTTCTCCGCATTCGTGTTTGCCGCGGCCGCAAGCATCCCGGCGCTCTCATCCGCCGCAGGCGCCGCCTGTGCCAAAAGCGTCTCTGCCGGAAAGGCCACGCCTGCCAGCAGCATCATTGCCGTAAAAGCAGCTATCCATTTTTTCTTCATGTCCCTTATCTCTCCTGAAAACAAATTCTCGCTTCTTACTGCGCTTAAAAGCTCTCCCGGCCGCTTTTCGCACAATATGCGCACATCGGCCGGCTGTTAGAAAACATTATAAAACTTTAAACATACAAATTCAAGTTCCTGCCGACAGTTTCCGATGTCAATGTGCCGTTTTTTGCAGACTCGTTCTCCTCTCCGGTCTTTGGCACCTCCCGGTTTACCTGATTTCTGAGCTTGCGCATCAGTTTTT
>CAMTZV010000238.1 GCA_947086625.1 uncultured bacterium
GAGTTACTTTAAACGGTGAAGAGCTCGTCATTTAAAAGCTGCTCGTGCTAGACGATGTGACTCCGCTGAGAGTGCGGGTCGTCTACGACGGCTGCATATACATTCAGGGGAACATCGCGCCCGGAAGCAGCGTGATGGCGACCGAGGATATCATCGTGGACGGCTTCGTGGAGGATTCCAATCTGGAATGCAAGGGCAATATCGTCCTGCGCCAGGGGGTGAACGCGGCCGGCGGACACGGCACGATACGTGCGGACGGGAACGTCAGCGGGAATTTTTTTGAGACGGTCTACGTGTATGCGGGCGGCGATATCCGCGCAAATTACTGCTTAAACAGCGAGATCTATGCGGAGGGCTGCGTCGAGATTTCCGGGAATAAGGGCATGATCACTGGGGGAAAGACCCATGCCATGCGCAGCATCAGCGTTTACAACGCGGGCAACCACACGGGCCTGCAGACATTTTTTACGGTGGGCGTCAACGAGACTCTAATTAAGGAAGAGGTCGATGTCAACAACCGGATCGAGACGGTAAACTGGGAGCTGAAGATCTTAAACAACGGGCAGAAGGATTTTCAGAAAAAGTACCCGCCTGAGGTTCGAAACACGATGGAGATCTATCTGAAGATCGAGAGCGCCATCTACACGAAGGAGCTCGAGATGGGCGAGCTGAAGCAGGAGAAGGAGCGTATCGAGCAGAAGAAAAAGGAGATTGCAGGCGCCAAGCTGTGCGTGCGCGGGATGCTTTTTGAGGGAGTGGTCGTTGAGATCAGCGGGGAGCGCTTTCGGCCGCAGAAGATGAGCAATGTGACGCTGCGCAGAGGCAGAACGGGTATTGCGATTTACCATAATTAGCAGCGGTTCAGAGCCTGGCTCTGGACAGCTGATTGACACAATATTGACATAAAAATCGGAGAAAACTATGAGAAACAGTGTGCTGGTCGTGGACGACATGGAATTAAACCGGGATATCCTGCGGGAGATTCTGGAGGAGGACTACCCGATTCTGGAGGCGGAATCCGGCAGGAGAGCGCTTGAGATGATCCAGAAGTACGGCGAGGACATTGCGGTGATCCTGCTCGATCTGATCATGCCGGATGGAGACGGGTTTTCGGTGCTCGGGATCATGAAAAAGCGGAACTGGCTGGAAAAGATGCCTGTGCTCATCATCAGCGGTGAAAATTCGCTTGAGACGGAGAAAAAGTGCTTCGCCTATGGCATATCGGATTTTATACACAAGCCGTTTGACAACACGCTTGTGCGCCATCGCGTCAAAAATGTCACCGAGCTGTTTATGTACAAGAATCAGCTGGAGCAGCGGGTCGAAAAACAGACGGAGGCGCTGCGCAAGCAGTACCGGATGCTGCAATTACAGGCCGACAAGCTGAAAATGAGCAACGTGCGCATCATCGACATTCTCGGAACCGTTGTCGAGGGGCGAAACCTCGAGAGCGGCGAGCATATTATGCGCGTAAAAAGCTACACGGAAATTCTCGGCAAACAGCTTATGAAGGATTATCCGGAATATGGGCTGGAGGAAAAGCAGCTGGAGGTCATCGCTTCCGCGAGCGCGCTGCACGATATCGGTAAGATTGCGATTCCCGATAACATTCTGCTAAAGCCTGCAAAGCTGACCGACACGGAATATGAATATATGAAATCTCACACCACAAGGGGCTGTGAGATTCTGGAAAATATAGAGGGCGCCTGGGATAAGGACTATGCGAAGGCGAGCTACGAGATCTGCCGCCATCACCATGAGCGCTACGACGGAAGGGGCTATCCCGACGGGCTGAGGGGAGAGGATATCCCGATCTCGGCACAGCTCGTCTCGATCGCCGACGTGTACGACGCGCTTGTCAACGAGCGCGTGTACAAGAGCGCCTATTCGAAGGAGAAGGCGTTTCATATGATCGTAACAGGTGAGTGTGGAATTTTTTCACCGAAGCTGTTAGAGTGTTTCCGCAGGGTGCGCAGGCAGTTTGAAGCGCTGGCGGAGCAAAATCATGCCGGAGAAACAGAATAACAACATACGCCGGCATGTCTGCGTGCAACTGCGCAGAAAGAGGAATACAGAGAGGAGATGGTAACCTATGACATTACAGGAGTTCTACGATGCAATCGGAGGCGATTACAAGGGGGTAATGTCCCGCCTGATGAAGGAGGAGCGTGTCTTAAAGTATGTGCGTAAGTTTTTGAACGATGCGAGCTTTGAGACACTGAACACGAAGATCGCCGAGGGCGACTACGAAGAGGCGTTTCGCGCCGCCCACACGATTAAGGGCGTTGCTTCCAATCTTGGCTTTAGCAAACTGCTTGACTCGAGCCACGAGCTGACCGAGGAGCTGCGCGGCGGTAATGCGCCGAAGGGCACGGATAATCTCGAGCGCGTGCGCACGGATTACACGCAGACGATTGAGGCGATCAAGTCTCTGGATGCATAAAAACAGCGAAAATGGGAACCCCGCGGCAGCTCGCGGGGTTTTTTTATGCACAGAGCCGCGTAAGGAAATTTTGCCGCCAGGCGGCACGCGGCTCGCGCGGCGAGTAGGGAGAAAATCTTCCCTGCTCGATCACAGAACCGCGTAAGGAGATTTTGCCGCCAGGCGGCACGCGGCTCGCGCGGCGAGTAGGGTGCGATAAATCTTCCCTACTCGATTGCACAGCCCCGTGCAGAAGAAATATGCCGCAGAAGCGGCACGCGGCTCGCGCGGCGAGTAGGGGAAAATCTTCCCTGCTCGATTGCACAGGCTGTATAAAATATTTCCGGATTTTTTGTAACGTTTCCCCGTCCGGACGGATATACAGGTATCACGGCTGCACGAAAAGGCCGTTTCCGAATTACATATGCGAAAAGGGAGGAGGAAAAGTGGAGGAGCTGTACAGAGAAAATTCCCGTATCGTCTATTACTTTCTCTTTTCCAGATGCAGGGATGCGGTGCTGGCAGAGGATCTGATGCAGGAGACGTTCGTGAAGGCGATGGAATCGATCGGAAGATATGATGGGAGCTGCAAGGTGACGACGTGGCTCTGCCAGATTGCAAAGCATCTGCTCTATCAGCACTGGGAGAAGACAAAGCGCGAGCATCCGCTGGAGCTGGACGATCAGATGGCGGCAGGGGAGAGCGCCGAGTCGCAGGTCATCCGGCGCATTGAGCTGGCGGACGTGTGGGAGAAGCTGACAAAGCTGCCGGAGCTGACCAGACGGGTGATGCTGCTGCGTGTGCTGGGAGACCTGCCCTTCAGAGAGATCGGGGGGATGCTGGGAAAGAGCGAAAACTGGGCGAGGGTGACGTACTTTCGCGGAAAACAAACGTTATTGAAAGAGGTGGATATGGATGAAATTGGATTGTGACATTATCAGGGATCTGCTCCCTTCCTATGTGGACGAGGTGTGTTCCGAGAGATCGCGGGCAGTGGTGGAGGAGCATGTCGGCGAGTGCGCGGCGTGCAGATCGCTGTTGGAGCGGCAGCGGATGACCGATTTTTCGGCGGAAAAGCTCGAGGAGCGGGAATTAAACGGGCTGAAAAAAATCCGCTCCCGCATGAAGCGCCAGACAATGATCAGCTACGCGCTCGGCATTCTTTTGCTGCTGCTTGGCTGGAATTCGTTTCATGGCTTCGAGCTTTTCTCGCAGCTTTTTTACTATCTTTTGCTTCCGGCGTGCATGCTCGCCGTGTATCAGACGGGAAAGCAGGAAGAGCTGCACATGGGAAGGGGCGGGGTTGACCTGTGGCTGTCCGTGGGAGCGGCGGTGCTTATCTGTATTTCTATCGGCCTGCTCACGCTTTCCCTGACGCAGGCGCTGGAGGGAGGGGCAGTTCTCGGCGTGCCGCCGGAGCAGGCCGGACCCAGGCTTGCGATGCTCTGGGGCGTCTGCTTTCTGATGCAGCTCGTCATCATGGGCGTGCTTTTGTACCGTCAGCTCCGGCTGAAGGTGGAAAACCGCTTTCGATTATGCATTTGCATAACGGGCGTGTTTCTGCTCTTTGTGTATGTGGAGGCGCTGCGAAATCTGGTGGACGTGACGATGGCAAAGCAGAACTTCCTGCAGATGAGCGCCGTTGTCTTTGTGCTGGGCGCGCTCGGGACGCTTCTGTGCTATTTCCGGTCGAGAGGGCGGGAGTGAATGAAACAGTATCAATCCCCCAGCTGAGCTGGGGGAATAACAGATGCAAGT
>CAMTZV010000239.1 GCA_947086625.1 uncultured bacterium
AGTAAATGGCAGCTTGCGGTTGGCGCGCTCTCGGCAGACGCCGGGTTTTTCGGCTGGTTCGGGCCGGCGGTGCTGCTCGTCAGCGCGCTGCTCACGGCGGGCTATCTGCTGCCGATTACGATGCGGGGCTTTTTCCCGGGTGAGGACGACCGGTGCGGGGAGCTTGCGAAAAAGGAGCCGCCGCTTTTCATGCTCGCGCCCCTGATCGCACTCGCGGCGCTGGCGCTGCTTTTCGGCGTATTTCCGATCGGATTGCTCGACACATGCCGCGATCTGGCGTGTGCGCTGCTGCAGAAAGGAGGCGGCCTATGAGCGGGGCAATGTATGCGGCGGTCGTGTTTCTGCCGATCTTTCTCGCGGTACCGATCCCGCTGGTGAAATGGAAAAACAGCGCTGCCCGGATGATCTATACCGAGTGCGTGGTGCTTCTCACATCCGCGCTCGTGTTTTACGTGCTCCGGAATGCAAACGGGCAGATCTTTACGCTCTTTCAGTTTGCGAACGACCTGGACGTGGGCTTTGCGGTGGACGGGCTGACGAAGGTGTTTGCGGGGCTCGTCTCGTTTCTGTGGCCGCTGGCGACGCTCTACGCGTTTGAGTACATGCGGCATCTGCACGATCAGGAGCTGTTTTTTATGTATTACGTGATGACGTTCGGCGTGACGCTCGGCATCGCCTTTTCGAGCAACATCCTGACGATGTACTGCTTTTATGAGATGCTCACGATCGTGACGCTGCCGCTCATCATGCACTCGTTGACAAAGGAGGCGATTCTGGCGAGCCGGACGTATCTGCTCTACTCCCTCGGCGGCGCGGCGTTCGCCTTTATCGGCATGGTGTTCATCCTCTACTTTGGGACGACGGGCAATTTTACGCCGGGCGGCGTCTTCACGGCGCCCGCCACGCAGGGCAGGCAGAACGTGTTGCTCGTGCTCTACGTGCTGACATTTTTCGGCTTTTCGGTCAAGACGGCGCTGTGGCCGTTTGGCGGCTGGCTTCCGAAGGCGGGCGTTGCGCCCACGCCCGTGACGGCGCTTCTTCACGCGGTGGCGGTCGTCAAGGCGGGCGCGTTCGCGATCATGCGCATCACCTATTACAGCTTTGGCACGGAGCTGTTGCGGGGGAGCTGGGCGCAGACCGTCGTGATGGTCTTTGTCATCATCACGATCGTGTACGGGTGCAGCAACGCGCTGAAGGAGACGCATTTAAAGCGGCGGCTG
This sequence comes from uncultured bacterium, assembly GCA_947086625.1. Lineage (GTDB taxonomy): Bacteria > Bacillota > Clostridia > Lachnospirales > Lachnospiraceae > W0P33-017. Next base: position 1,221 of record CAMTZV010000239.1, read on the forward strand.
GCGTACTCCACGATGAGCAACCTCTCGTATATCCTGTTTGGCGTGGTGCTCATGAGCCCGCTCGGGCTCATCGGCGCGCTCTGCCATATGGTGTTCCATGCGTTCATGAAGATCTGCTCGTTTTTCTGCGTGGGCGCGGTCATGCACCAGACCGAAAAAAATTATGTGCATGAGATCGACGGGATGGGGCGGCGGATGCCGGTTGTCTTTGTGATCTTCACGGTCGCGGGGCTGGCGCTCATGGGCGTGCCGGGGCTGCCTGCCTTTGTCAGCAAATGGAATCTGGCGAAGGCGGCGGTGGCAAGCGACCATCCGCTGGCGTTTGTGGGCGTGCTGGCGCTGCTCGTCTCCGCGCTTTTAACGGCGATCTATATGATGAGCATCTCGCTACGCGCGTTTTTCCCGAACCGGGAGTTCGATTACACATCGACCCGGGACGTAAAGGACCCCGGCTGGATGATGCTCGTGCCGCTTGCGGTCTTTGTGGCAGTCCTGTTCGTGCTCGGGCTGCACAGCGCGCCGCTCGTGGAGGCGTTCGGAGAAATCGCGGCAGGGATGTGAGGGGGAATTGCGTGATGCGTACAAGTATTTAGCGGAGACAGTGCCCAGCCGATGAAGGCGGGTATCCCTGAGCAAAAACCGTTACAAAAACGCCGGTGCTTAGCGAGGTATTTTCGAGCTTAGCATCCGCTGCGTTGTTGTTCGAGCGGAAGCGTGTTTTTGTCAGGGATATCTGCCGTGATCGGCGTGGCGCGTATGATAGTATGAAGGAGAAACCAAGATGAAATACTATGTTCCGGAAATTTGCGGATACGGCTTAAGCTTCACAGTGGACGGCTTCCGGCTCGTGTTTGCGGCGGTGACAATTTTTGCGTGGCTCATGTCGCTTGCCCTCTCCCTCCAATATATGAAGGGGGAGGAGCGGCAGGGACGCTACTACTTTTTCACGGTCGTAACGCTTTTCGCGACGCTCGGCGTATTTTTCTCCGCGGACTTTTTCACGGCGCTCATCTTTTTCGAGCTGATGTCGTTCACCTCCTACACATGGGTGGCGCAGACGGAAAAACCGGCGGCGCTGCGGGCGGCGGACACGTACCTCGCCGTCGCCGTCATCGGCGGGCTCGCGATGCTCATGGGGCTGTTTTTGCTCTACCACATGTATGGGACACTCGATTTTGAGCGGCTCGGCGAGCTGACGCGCACAGGGGAGCCCTCGCCGATGCTCTACGCGGCGGGCGTGTGCATCCTGACCGGCTTTGGCGCGAAGGCGGGCGTCTTTCCGCTGCACATCTGGCTTCCGAAGGCGCACCCGGTCGCGCCGGCGCCGGCGTCGGCGCTGCTCTCGGGCGTGCTCACAAAGACAGGCATTTTCGGTGTGATCGTGCTTTGCGTCCGCATCTTTACGGGCGACGAGGGATGGGGCCATCTGCTGCTTTTCCTCGGAACGGCTACGATGGTCATCGGAGCGCTCTTAGCGGTGTTTTCCGTGGATTTGAAGCGGACGCTGGCGTGCTCGTCCGTCTCGCAGATCGGGTTTATCGTCGTCGGGCTTTCGATGTGCAGCCTGCTCTTTGGGGAGCACACGCTGGCGGCGCGCGGTGCGATGCTGCACATGGTAAACCACTCGCTCATCAAGCTTGTGCTCTTTTTGTCCGCGGGTGTGATCTATCTGAATACGCATGAGCTGGATCTGAATAAAATCCGCGGCTTCGGGCGAAAAAAGCCGTTCCTGCTCGTCTGCTTTCTGATCGGCGCGCTCGCGATCGGCGGCGTCCCGCTCTTTGGCGGCTACGTCAGCAAAACGCTGCTGCACGAGAGCATTTTGGAATACGGGAGCGTCGGCTGGATACGTGCCGCAGAGATCCTCTTTATCGTCAGCGGCGGCATGACGGTCGCCTACATGACGAAACTGTTCGTGACCATCTTTGTCGAGAAAAATACGGACGACGCCCTGCAGCGCGCATACGATGCAAAAACCGCGTATGTCTCGCCGCTTAGCGCGCTCTCCATTGGGCTTCCGGCACTCATTCTGGCGCTCTGGGGCTTTGCTCCGCACCGCGCAATGGAAGCGGCGGCAGCGCTTGGCAGCGGATTTTTTGCGCTGGAGGAAGCCGGAGAGGCTGTGAACTATTTCAGCGGGGAGAGCCTGCTCGGCGCGGGCTACTCGATCGTCATCGGCGTGCTCGTGTATGTGCTTTTCATCCGCCGGGTGCTCACGAAGAAAAATGAGACGGGACAGCGCGTGCTCGTCAACCGCTGGGCATCGTGGCTCGACCTCGAAAACGCTGTTTACCGTCCGCTGCTGCTTCACTTTCTGCCCACACTTGCGGCTATTTTGTGCCGCATTGCGGACAGCGCCGTGGACGTGGCGGTTGTCGTGCTGCGAAAGACGCTCTACCGCGATGCGCCGCTGCCGCGCTATTATGCCGAGGGCAACGTGCTCACAAGGCTGTTCGGCAAACTTTTAAACGGCTGGCGCAATCTGGCAAACCACACGTGGCGGCGCAAGCGGCCGATCGAGAGGGACTACGTGCACTGGCTCGCCATCAAGAGCGACCAGCTCCGCCAGAACAACCTGATCATCACCGGAACGATCTCGTTCGGGCTGTTTTTGTTCGGGCTGGGCTTCTGCGCGATGCTGTTTTATATGGTCGCGGGGGATATACGGTTTTGACAGGAAAGGTGGATGACAGCCAATGGGCATGATTGAGCATTTTGTGAAAACGGACGATATTTTAAAAGATATGTGCGGTATTATTGAATCCTCACAGAAAGCCGCTCATCAGGCGGTCAATGTTACGCTTGTCCAACGAAACTGGCTGCTTGGATATAGAATTGCCAGCGAAGAAATGCAGGGCAAAAACGTGCCAGGTATGGCGCCGAGATTATAAAAAAGCTTTTGAAAGAGTTATCGGCGGAGTATGGAAGAGGATTTACAAAATCCAATCTGTATAG
>CAMTZV010000240.1 GCA_947086625.1 uncultured bacterium
GGAACAGGAGGAGCATTCTCTGAACCGGTATGTGGAGGAGGCGAAAGCCCGCTACGATCATACAAGGTCATTCCGCCACGACATCCGAAACCATATCACGGTCGTAAAAAGGCTTCTGCAAAACGGAAAACCGGACGAGGCGCTGCGCTATCTTGAGGATATGGACGATATGGCGGAAATGATGTCGTTTCCGTGCAGCACCAATCACCCGGTTGTGGATATTTTACTGGGCAACAAGCTTGGGATTGCAAAAAGCATGGGGATCGGCGTGGACTGCTCCCTTCATCTGCCATACCCCTGCGGCCTGCGGGATATCGATCTGTGCATTGTGCTCTCAAACGCGCTGGACAACGCCATTTTGGCATGTAAGCACATGGCACAGGGGGCGGAGAAATGCTCCGGCGAAAGCACGGCTGCCCCTGTGGGGGCGTGTGCCGGGGAAAGCCCGGCCGGGTTTATCCGGGTGTCCGGGCGGCTTCAGGGAGATTTTCTTATGCTGGAGGTTACAAACAGCTTTCGCGGAAGCGGCACATACAAAAGCGGGACGGGTCTTTCGAACATCAAAGCGGTGGCCGAGAAATACGGCGGCGCCATGCGTACAGAGACGCAGGGGGGCGTATTTGTTCTCCGAGTGCTGTTTATCATTCCGGGGCGTGAAGGAGGTATCTCATAACGGATGAGCTGCAATATTTTAGTCGTGGACGATGAAAAGGAGCTGGCCGACGTGCTCGAGCTCTATCTCACAGGGGAGGGCTGCACGGTTCACAAATGCTACACGGGCGGGCAGGCACTGGAATGTATCGAGCATGCGCAGCTGGATCTGGCGATTTTGGATGTGATGCTCCCCGACGCGGACGGCTTTGAGCTCTGCAAAAAAATACGGGAGAAATTCTGGTATCCGGTGATTATGCTCACGGCGAAGGGGACGGAGGTGGATAAGATTACGGGGCTTGCGATCGGGGCCGACGATTATATCACAAAGCCCTTTCACCCGCTGGAGGTGGTCGCCCGGGTGAAGTCCCAGCTTCGGCGCTACCGGCTCTACAACAATGCTGCCCCGGGACAGGAGACGCCTGTGCAGGCGTATGAGATACGGGGGCTGACGATCAACCGGGACAGCCACAAGTGCTTTCTGTTCGGAAAAGAGCTTTCGCTTACGCCCATCGAGTTTGAAATTCTCTGGTATCTGTGCGGGCGACAGGGCAGCGTCGTTTCCTCCGAGGAGCTTTTTGAGGCGGTATGGGGCGAGAAATTCCTGAAAAATAACAACACCGTTATGGCGCACATCGGGCGGCTGCGGGAGAAGCTGGAGGAGCCCGCCAGAAATCCGCGATTTATTAAAACGGTATGGGGGGTTGGCTATACGATTGAAGCATAAAAAGGATTTCCGTCTGCTTGGGATAAAGATTTTTCTGCGGACAATCGGCGCGCTTTTGGCCGCCGCGGCTGTCGTTTCCGCCGTCTGGTCTGTCGTGCTGCGGGGCAGCTTCGCTGACGGCGCGGTGGCGCTGCTGCAGATCTTCCCCGGGATGACGTATGACACGGCCCTTTCGCTCTATGAGCGGATCTTCCGCGTCCACCGGGATGCGCTGATCCTGCTTTTCATTGCGCTCGTATCCGCGGGGCTGTTTTTGATGTTTCTTCGCTGGATTACCCGGTATTTTGAGGCAGTAAGCGCGGGGCTGGACGCGCTGCTTTCGGATGCCTCCGGGGAGATTTCGCTGCCCCCGGAGCTGCTGTCGATCGAGCGGAAAATGAATCTGGCGAAGCACAGGATCATTCTGCAAAAGAGCGAGATGCGCATGGCCGAGCAGCGGAAAAACGATCTGATCATGTATCTGGCGCACGATCTGAATCTGCTGCGGGACGAAAAGCAGATTTCGCGGGAGCTGCGGGAAAAGTATCTGTCTGTTTCTCTGGCAAAGTCGAGACAGCTGGAGGATTTGATCGATGAATTTCTGGAAATTGCAAGGTACAGCCTGTCAAATATTACGCTGCAATATACGCAGATCAATCTCACCCGCCTGCTGGAGCAGCTTTTGTACGAGTTTCAGCCGGTTCTGGATCGAAAGGGGCTGACGTGCCGCCTTGTGGCTGCGGATGATATCCAACTGAAATGCGATGCCGACAGGATGCAGCGGGTGTTTGACAATCTGCTGCGCAACGCCGCCGGCTACAGCGACGACGGAACCGAGATCGTCGTTGAGGTACGGGAGGAAGCAGGCGCTCTTGTGCTGGAATTTTCCAATCACGGCGCAGCCATCCCAAAAGAACGGCTGGAACGGATTTTTGAACAGTTTTACAGGCTGGACACGGGGCGCGGCTCCAAAGGGACGGGGCTTGGGCTGGCCGTCGCCCGGCAGATCGTCGCGCTTCACAACGGGACGATCACGGCAGAGAGCGAAGACGGCCGGACGGTTTTTACCGTGACGCTTCCGGCTTCGGCTCCGCAGGGGGAACGCGCCCCTGCTTCGTGAGAAAATCGTGAGAAATTTCATAGAAAAAACGTTGCAGACTGTGTGCAGAAACGAGAAAACGGCGCTTTTGCATCTGGTATAATCATAACCGTGCCGGAGCAAAAAGCGCCGGTTCATTTTATCACACAGGAAGGGAGTTTTTTCATGGAACTGCAAATCGAGAAGGTTTCCAAAAGATTTAAGGACAAAAAAGCGGTCGACAACATCAGTCTGGAGCTGACGCCGGGCGTCTGGGGCCTTTTGGGGGCGAACGGCGCGGGCAAGACGACGCTGATGCGGATGATCGCCGGGATTATGCGGCCCACCTCGGGCCGGATCCTCTACGACGGCGTGCCCATCCAGACGATGGGAGAGGATTACCGGGACATTTTCGGGTTTTTGCCGCAGGAGTTCGGCTTTTGCCCGGAATTTACGGTCAGGGATTATCTGATCTATGTCGCCGCCTTAAAGGGGCTGTCCGAGCGGCAGAGCCGGCGGAGAATCCGGGAATTGCTGGAACGGGTCTCTCTGACGGACGTCTGCGACAAAAAAATTTCCCGGCTCTCCGGGGGAATGAAGCGCAGGGTCGGGATCGCGCAGGCTTTGCTGAACGACCCGCGGGTGCTCATTTTGGATGAGCCGACCGGGGGGCTTGACCCCGGCGAGCGGGTGCGCTTCCGCAATTTGCTCTCGGAGTTCGCGCATGACCGCATCGTTTTAATCTCCACGCACATCGTTTCCGATGTAGAGTACATCGCGGCCTGCCATGCGATCATACGGGACGGCAGGCTTCTGGCCACGGGGACGACGGAGGAGCTGGTCAGTCTGGTGGAGGGAAAGGTGTGGAGCTGTACGGTTCCGGCGAACGTCCTGCCGGAGTACGAGAGCCGCTTGCAGATCGTCAGCCTGCGGAATGAAAGCGAGGCGGACGTCTCCATCCGCTATCTGGCGGAGCGTCCCTGCAACGGCACTTCCGTCCCTGCCGCACCCCGTCTGGAGGATCTGTATTTGTGGCTGTTTCCGCAGGGCGGCGGGGAGCAGCGGAAAAGAGCCGGGCGAAGAGGGGGAAGGAGGTATGCGTAAATGAAGATTTTTTATCTGGAACTGAAGCGCGTACTGAAGTCGAGACTTACCTGGATTCTGCTGGCGCTGGCGCTCGCGCTCTCTGTTGTGCTGGCATGGCTGCCGACAACCTACTGCTACAGCCACTACACGGACGAGGACGGAAACGAGGTCAACCTCACCGGCCTGGCATCGATCGCCCATGAGAAGGAACGGCAGGCGGACGCCGCCGGGACGGTTACCCCGGAGCGGGTGCGAAGGGCTGTGGAAACGTATCAGGCCTGCCTTTCCTCCTACGGCGTGACGGAATCCTACGATCTGCCGGAGGGCGTCTATGAGCGGGAAATCCTTCCCGTCGCCCCGCTGCTCCACGGCGTAAAGGAGGCGTTTGCAGACCAAAAGACCGGCATGGCTCCCACACTCATGGAGATCGACCCGGAGCGGATCGACGATCTTGATTCCGTCTGCGAGGCCCGGATCGCCGCTCTGATGGCGATGGAGCAGCCGGAGAGCCCCGGGGCGCAGCGAAAAGCCGTAGCGATGTATCGAAACGTGGAAAGGCCGTTTGAGGTCTACCCGGGGATGACTTCCACGGTTCTGGACTATCAGAATATGATGGGCTTTCTCGTCCTGCTGTTTTGCGTCGTCATCG
>CAMTZV010000241.1 GCA_947086625.1 uncultured bacterium
GGATTGCGCGTATGATATGCTAAATTTTTGATTCAGTTTGTATGAGCCGCAAATCGATCATTCCCATTCTTCCTGACGTTGCAACCGCCACCATACGCGACCTGTATTCATTGCAAGGTTCTCTCCATCAAGCATTGGATATATTTCTGCGCCAACCGGCATGATCGGCGAGTTTGACTGTCCATTTTTTTCTGGCAATTCCGAGAGATCAAGATTTTCTGTAATTTCTCCAAGTTTGTTCGGTTTCACCTCTTCCTCGGTTATTTTTCCATCCCTTTCATAATATATACCGTCCCAATACATGCAGGGCAGGTACTCATTTGGATAATCCACCGAATTCTCAGTATCTACTTTTTCGTTCAGCTGGTAAGTTTTATTGTCCGGCATAAAAATAATTATCAGAAGCAATAAAAGGGAAATAATAACACATCCATATAATAGAATTTTTTTATTCATACTTATCCCCCTTAATAATCTTAGTACATATGACATATCCAGTTAGAATATGTATATGAATTGGGCAAACTAGAAGTAAACATGTTCCCATCGAATACCCGTATTCTTGCATCGGATATTGTTTCTTTCAGTTTCGCATATCATTCAGTAATTGTCAAATATTTTTCATCAGTTCGAAAGCGGATAATAACGGTCATCATCTGGCCGTGGTTTTTTCAGGATAAAAAGCCTGTGAGCGGAAAAGAGAGGCAGGTGCTTACCTGCCTCTCGAAAGAAATTGCGCGTATGGTATGTTAAGTTTTATATCGAGAATACCTCTGAGAGCACAAGCGTAGCGGTATTTTAAACAGAATAACGAGCCGACATCAAGGACACGACCATCAAGACGAAACATTATATATTTTTATTCAGTTGATAAAAATAGCATACTTTCTTCTTGATATAGTAGTCGCCACCATACGCCGTCTACATACATTGCAAGATCTTTCCCATCAAGCATCGGATATATTTCTGCACCAACTGGTATGACAGGTACATTTGATTGTCCATGTTTCTTGGGCATTTCCGAGAGGCTAACAACTTCTGTAATCTCTCCAAGTTTGTTTGGGCTCACCTCTTCTGCATCTATTTTGTTGTCTTTGCAGTAATATTTACCGTCCCAATACATGCAGGGCGGGCAAATACCATCAGGTATCTCTTCACTTGAAGGTATCTCTTCATTTGAAGGTATCTCTTCACTTAATTGATAATCTTTACTGCCCCAATTCGTGCTCAGCACTAAAAAAAATATCAGAACAAGTAAGACAGAAAGAACAATATATAATATGTTTTTTTTACTCATACTATTACTCGCTATTTTAGTAAAAACTATATCGCCAGTTATTATAAGTAACTGAATAAGTTGTATTATAAGTAAACGAAGTCGAAGTAGTGGATGATAAAGATACATAAACAAATGTTGGACTTCCTTCGCGTTTAATATTGGGATCCATGATTATATAATAATGAAAACGATCGGTGATTTCATACCCTGCAATAACAACTGCATGACCTTCATTATCTGTACTAACAAGGCTTGCGTAAATAGGTCTGTTGTCTTCTATAATAGATTTTACCGTATTAAAATTCGCACCATTGGATTTATATGTGTATGATAGATTGTATAAACTATAGCATCGCTTTACCCATTCAGTAGTTCCTAATGGGTAGCCGTAAGTATCTAGTGGATACTTTTCTTTGAGACTATCATATAAGGCGTCAATTGTTAAATTTTTTTGTCCAGCCCGATAGCGAATAATGGAAACCATAGACGCAGCCCAACATAGTCCCCTACCCGTATCAGGGGATGTTTTGTTAAGCACCTTTGTTACCGGCAATGTCTTTTCTGAAATGCTTCTGCTACTATACATTGCATCCTCATCAGAAAAGGCAATTGGCGTAAGATTAAGCGTCTGTTTTTCATAGCCAACACGTGCTTTGTTAAGCGCAGCTTCCTGCACAAAATCCTCATTTCCGTCAATTAGCTCCCAGCTATCATCTGTAAACATAACCATGCATTCCTCAAATGATACAAGTGCAATGCTTTGATTTTTGTTTAATGCCTCCGTAATCTCAACGTAATCTCCCTCAGAAAAACTGGAGGCATACTCATTGTTCACATAAGTGAACATCATTAAAGCGATACATTTCGTACCACTAAATAAGAAAATCGCACGGTTATTTTCATCATTACTGCCATTGATTGGTATTGGTTGAGACATACTTAAATCGGAAGTATTGATTTCACAGACGTCGATGTATCCTTTTATGGTGTCTTCAAGCTCTTTCATATAATCTTCCTGCGTCACCCCCGCAATATCCGGAATCGACTCTGCGGCAAACGTTGTTGCGCACATACCAATGACCATAGCAAAACTTAAAATAACTGAAATAATCCGTTTTTTTGCTGACATAATTTCTTCTCCCTTCGCTTTGCAAATTTCATTCAGGTATTTTTAAAACATCTGAATTCGTATCAATTATGAAATTTTTATAGCATCATAAAATACCCCCTTCCCTTTGCACTTTATACGCGCAATCACTTAAATTTCCCAATGCACCAGACTCACGAGCGCTCCAGCTACTATGCGGTGCCGGTAAAGTTTATCGCGTGTGCGTATATTTGGTTCAGGGCTGCATGGCATAAAAACTGCTGAGCTGATACTCGTATTTGGATGATTCTTTCGAATTGTTTTTTTGAAATTTTCTAATTATTACACGAGTAATTTTGATATTATCTAAATATTAATACAAGTATATCATAATTTTTTGGAAAATAACAGGGAAAATAATCGACTTATTTCGACAATTATAACAGCTCAGCCCAGAACTTTGTGTACGGGCCTTTCCCTGTCTTTGTCAAAAAAATTTCTCATTTTTAAAACTTTTCTCCAAAAAAATCCGTTATATCATACAGTAAAACGTTTTACACACTTAAGGGAGCGCGGCTTGAACGACAGGACACTCATTCATGAGATACAAAAAGGAAATAAGGAGCTTCTGGGGGAGGTCGCCCGGCGCTATTACGGCGATATTTACCGGTTTTGCGCGTATCTGACCGGAAATGTGCAGGACGCGGCGGATCTGGCGCAGGAGACGTTCTGCCGGTTTATCCGATATGTGGACGGCTACCGCTTCCGCAACCTGAGGGCCTACCTCTATGCGGTCGCGCGCAGCGCGTGCATGGACTATTTTCGTGCGCGGGAGATTCATGTTCCGCTGGAGGATGCGCCGCAGGCGGCGGAGGCGGAGACGGGTTTTGTGCGTGCGGAGCTGGAAAGCGATCTTTTTGTGCTGCTGCAAAAGCTAAGCAGTACGCAGCGGGAGGCGATTCTGCTCTACTATTATGAGGAGCTAAAGCTTACGGATATCGCACGCATGACCGGGGCGCCGCTCTCAACCGTGAAATCGCGCATCCGGCAGGGGCTTGGGAAGCTCAAAAAGCTATGTGAACAGGAGGGCGTTACGTTATGAGGGATCGACGGTTTCTTTCGGCGGTGCGAAGGGATAAGGAGATGTTTGCAAAAAAAAGCCGTGCGCGGCAGGATATGGCGGAAATGGCGCGGCTCATGGAGCTGATCGGGCAGAAGCGGATCGTTTACCGCCCGGGCATCGGCGCGATGTTTCGCGTGCAGCTGCGCTACATGAGCGCATGGCAGTACGGTGTGCACATTGTGGGCCTGCTCGCGACACTTTTCCTCGGTGCTTACGCGCGGCGGCAGCAGGCTATGACGGCGCAGGAGGTGTTTGCTCTTGCGGCGGTCTGGATGATTCTCGCGACGGCATGCGTGGTCGGGGGGATGGAGCTTGCGGCGGCAAACCATATGGGCGAGCTGGCCGCGACGTGTTATCTGAGCCTTGGGCAGCTCGTGTGCGTGCGGCTGATCCTCGGCGCGGCGGGGCAGCTCGCTGCGCTGGCGGCGTTTTTTGTCCTGCTGAAAGACTGTGAGGGGGCGTACGGCATCTATCTGACGGTTGTCTGGATGGCGGCAAACGCGGTTTATTTTTTCATTTTCGGGACGGTGCGCGGCAGGGGGCAGTTCCCGGCGCTCCTTGCGGCGGCGATGCTGCTCTCCGTTGTCGTATGCTTTTTAAGCGTCGTGACGGACGCGCTGTTTTTGCTCTCCGCGGGTGCGAGTCTGGTGCTCCTGCTGCGGTGTGCGCGGGGGG
>CAMTZV010000242.1 GCA_947086625.1 uncultured bacterium
ATTCTTCTCGAATACCAATCTGTACGGATGAACCAAATCCACCGCGTATTGCCCCTTTCTGTTCTGTGCAAGCGGATGACATCTTCCAATATGGAACTGTATCATCATCTCAACACAATCTGCCGCATTAATTTCATCTATACGCTGATGTATTTTATCAGCCATTTCCCGACCGTAGGTTCTCTCTGTAGTTTTGGCATCCGTACAAACCTTTTCAATTTTCTTATTCTTGTACGTGATATCCAAACCATCATCTCTCTTTCGATTTTACCTTAGAGGTAAATTTATGATAGCGCAGATATCGCATTTTGTCAAGACACAAATTTACCCCGGAGGTAAATCGTACATTTCTTATAGTTCACTTTCCGTTTCGCGATCGTCTTCTTGTATCCGGCGCGTGCCCAACTGTTACGTCCCCTCTCAGAGCAGGCCGCGCTCGCATTTCATGAGCAAAATTCGCGTCACGGACGCATTGACCCGTGCCTTTGACAGCCGCTTGCTTTTAAGGGCATTTATCAACGCCCGGTACGTGCTTTTGTATTCCGTCGTGCACACGAGGTCGTTTCCCGCAAGAACCGCGCGCACGGCGCTCTCCCCCGCGCTTCCCGTATAATCCGTCACGCCCTTCATCGTCAGGGAATCCGTCACGATGACGCCTTCAAACCCTAAGTCGTCCCGCAGAAGGGATATGACCTTCGGGGAGATGGACGCCGGATTTTTGGAGTCAAAGCAGTGCACGATATTATGGCTCACCATGACCATGTCGCAGCCCGCGTCGATCCCCGCCTGAAACGGCTTTAGATCCCGCTTTTCAAAGCTCGACCGGCTCCGGTAGTCGTGGATGAGCTTTGTGTGGGTATCCCCGTTGTTTCCGTACCCCGGGAAATGCTTGAGGCTGCTCACGAGGTCTTCCTCTCCCATCACGGTTACGACCCTTTTGATATAGTCTGCCGTCGACTTCGCGCTCGTGGAAAAGCTTCTCTTATAAATGAAGTCCGACTTTTTGTATGCCACGTCCGCAACCGGGGCCAGATTTGTGTTGATGCCAAGCCGTTTCAAAAATACCGCCTTTTTTGCCGTGTCCTTCTCAATGCCCGCCCATTTCCCGGCGGCGTATACGCTGCGCGGGGAGGCAAACGGCTTTGCGAGGAACTGCTTGTATTTGGAAGCCCTGACGACCGTTCCACCCTCCTCGTCCACGGCGATCAGCATCGGGATGTTCGAGGCGCGCTGTATGCCTTTGATCCTGTTTTTCACGGAACTCGGCGTCTCGCCCGCAAAATCGGTTGCAAACAGCATATAGCCGCCAAACTGGTAATCCTTCTGGACAGCCGCCGCGTTCTTCGGCGCTGCAACAAGGATCATCTGCGCGACCTTTTCCTCCCATGTCATCGTCTTCATGACCGCTTTTACTTTTTTGAGCCGTTCCTCCTGCTCGTTTTTTACTGTTTTTGCCTGCGCCAGAGAGCTGTCGCAGCAGAATGTCCCTGTGACGATCGCAAAGCATACGATACACGCGCAGATCCTGCGCAGCCGCCCGGTCGTTTTCATCATATACGCACCTCCTCAGATTTCAGATTTCGCCTTCCTTTAGCCGACGACTGAACTATTACACATTATGAACGATTTCCACTCAAAATACAAGCAAATTCCTTGACATATCAGACACATACGGAATATGATGGAAAAAGCATATCCGTTATACTGTTCACTCCGTGACCGGTTCATCCGCCGAAGGCGCACAGCCGCCCTCCGGTATTCGCAAAACAGTTGTTCTAAATAAAATAATATGAAAGGACAGGCATCATGAATAAGAAAAATAAAACAGTCGTCGTAACCGGCGCATCCAAGGGACTTGGGCTCGGCATCGTAAAAAGACTCTGCGCGGAGGGCTATGACATCATCGCGCACTACAATTCCGGCGATATCAGCGAGGCGAAGGCGGCCGCCGAGGCGGCGGGTGTGGGCTTTACCGCCTTTCAGGCGGATCTCTCCAGAGAGGATGAGGTGCTCTCGCTGGCTGAAAAGATCAACGCCTGCGGGGATATTTATGCACTTGTCAACAATGCCGGCGTATGTCTTTTTGAGGATTTCTTCGCCGTCACGCCGGAGAGCTACGATTTCACCTTCAATGTGAATATCAAAGCTGTTTTCCTCCTCACCCAGAAAATCTCCGAGCAGATGGTAAAGCGAGGCATCAAAGGGCGAATCGTAAACTTTTCCTCCATCACGGCCGTCTCCGGCTCGGCCACACAGGTGCACTACGGCGCGGCAAAGGGCGCAGTCAGCGCGTTCACCCACATGGCGGCGGAAGCGCTCGGCTCCTACGGCATCACCGTGAACGCCGTCATGCCCGGCCCCGTCCCGACGAAGCACAACAGCGCCTACCTCGCCCTCGAGGACTCCAAAAAGGAGCTGTGCGGCAGAATGCCGATGCGTGACTACGGCGACCCCGCCTACATTGCGGACGGCGTGCTCTATTTTCTCGGGGAAAACGCCTGCTGGACGACGGGCGTGCTCCTTCCGGTGGACGGGGGATATCTGGCGAAGTAGGCCGGTTTCGATTGACAAAAAGGGATTTTACCATGTATGAATATTTTGATTTCGACTATGAGACAGTCATTTTTGAATGGGATGAGGAAAAGGCAGCTTCTAATTTTACCAAACATGGGATACGATTTGAAACGGCATCGAAGGTATTTGCAGATGAAAACAAGCTGATACGCAGAGACGAAGAACATCCCCATGAAAAGAGATACGATGTGCTGGGAAAAGTTGGAAAAGTCCTCTTTGTAGTCTGCACTTTAAAAAGCGGAAATATCGTCCGCTTAATCTCTGCCCGGCGCGCAACAGCGCTCGAGAAAGCGAGGTATGAATATGGCGAAAGTTATGATGAATAGTTTACCGGCAAAGCTTACGCCGGAGGAAATCGCCGAGCTTGAGGCATCCGAACAGATGCCCATCACGTTTGACGACGACTGCCCGGAAATGACAGACGAAATGCTAAAACAGTTTCACCGGATGGATCACGTTTCAATCAAAATATCGCCGGGAAACATGAAAAAAGTCAAATCCTTTGGCCCGGACTACTTAAAAGTTCTCAGCAATTTAATGGATCTGGCAATCAACGATACGGAGATGGTAAAAAAATGCCTGTAATTGACAACAATTGAAACTGGCTCTCATCGCCGCATTTTACATCAGGAGGTTTTTTACATGGCATTTGACGGAATTGTCGTTGCAAATATCGTACACGAATTAAAGGAAACGCTTGCAGGCGCGCGCATCAGCAAGATCGCGCAGCCCGAGAGCGACGCACTGCTGCTCACGCTAAAGGGTGCCTGCGGGCAGAAGCGCCTGCTGCTCTCCGCCAGCGCATCGCTGCCGTTCGTATATCTGACGCAGACGAACAAGCCAAGCCCCATGACCGCGCCGAATTTCTGTATGCTCCTGCGCAAATTTATCGCAAACGGAAAAATCACGGAAATCAGCCAGCCGGGCTTAGAGCGCATCATCTGGTTTGACATTGAGCATCTGGACGAGCTTGGCGACCTGCGAAGGAAACGGCTCGTCGTCGAGCTGATGGGAAAGCACAGCAACATCATCTTCTGCGACGAAAGCGGGCGCATCATCGACGCGATCAAGCACATCCCCGCCTCGGTCAGCTCCGTGCGCGAGGTACTGCCCGGCCGGGACTATTTCATACCGAACACGTTAGACAAGTGTGACCCGCTCACAGCCGACGAAGCAGCCGTGTGCTCCGATGCGCTGAAAAAGCCGCTCCCTGCCGGAAAAGCGCTCTACATGACCTACACCGGCATCAGCCCAACCGCTGCAAACGAGGTGTGCTACCGCGCCGGAGTCGACGCGGACGCCCCGACGGACAGCTTATCGGACGACGCGAAGCTCCACCTCGCGCACGAATTTTTGTGGCTCATGGAGGATGTAAAGGACGGCAAATTCGCCCCGTGCATCATCAAAAAGGGCGCGGAGCCGATCGAGTTTTCCGCGGTCGCACTGCGGGAATACGACGATTTCCCCGACTATACGACCGAAGCTTACGACTCGATCTCGACGGTGCTCGAGCGCTACTACGCGGATAAGGACTCCTACACCCGCATCCGCCAGAAATCCGCCGACCTGCGCAAGATTGTGTCCACCGT
>CAMTZV010000243.1 GCA_947086625.1 uncultured bacterium
TTTTTTCCGAACAGAAGAACCGCCGCCCCGCTCAGCTCCTGCCTTCCATTGGCGCATACCATAAAATCTCTGTTCTGGCGGATGTATTCCTCCGGTGTTTTCTGAAATCCGATCTTTTTACAATATGCTTCCACAAATTCCAGATCAATATCTGCAAACGAAGTCCCGTATACCGGCTCGTCCTCAAAATATCTCGCGCCCTTCGCGTAGAGCATCTGAAGCCGCTCCTCGAATGTCATCTTTTTTGAGCGGTCGCCAATGCGTCTGAACACCTCGTCCCGATGATTTGCATGAAGCTCGTTGCTCTGAAAAACCCTGATTAACAGCAAATGGTTTGGATTCCCCCTGTAATCCACGCAGTCTACTGTTTCCGTTTCGATCTGAACCGTAGGCACACAGAAATCAAACGGCGCTCTCAATATTTCATTGATATTTTTTGTATAGGAATCAATACCGGTAATCATCCCTCCATCCTCGATTCCGATTGCCAGCAATCCGCCGTCGGCATTCGCAAAAGCGATCATCACAGTTGCGATGGCCGATGCATTTGCCCTTGCACTTTTGCGGTCAAACATCTGCATTTCCGTTGTAAACCGCATTTTCTCAATCGTCATATCTGTAAGGGTCATCCCTGTCTCACCTCCCGAATTTCCCCGCCTCGCACGGTTCCTGCGCGAGATATGCGCGCAGGCGCCCCACTGCATCCCGCGCATCCTTAACGCCCACGTCGTAGAGCGCCTGAAGCTTTTCGGGGTTTTTCTCGACGCGGCTGATCTTTACGTGTGCGCCGGGGCGCAGCACGAACACGCCGCCCTCCGCCTCCAGCTTTTTTAAGCGCCGGATCGTCTCGTTGTACATCTCGTGGCGCTTTTTCACTTTTTCCTCAAATTTCGGATACATGCGCCCGTAAAAGGCGTGCGCAAGCGCGGCGTTCATCGGCTTTTTCACATAGCCGTCCGGCTTTGTGAGCACGACGACGAGCCGCTCATAGCCCATTTCCCGGAATTTTTCGAACGGAATGCTGTCCGTGATCGCCCCGTCCAGATACAGCTTTCGCCCGATCCTCACCGGGCGCGAGACGAACGGCATCGAGCCGGAGGCGCGCAGCACGTCCATCTGCTCGTAGACGCTCTCGATTCTGATGTACTCAGGCTTCCCGGTCTTTATGTTTGTCACGACCGCATAAAAGGGAACGCCGGATTTTTTATACGTCTCGTCGTCAAAGACGTCCAGCTTGCGCGGCACCCTGCAATATGCGTAATCCGTGTCCACAATATTGCCCGTGCGAAGCAGCGGGCGCAGCCCCAAATAGTTGGGGTCCGCGTTGAATCGCCTGTTGTAGCGGATAACCCGACCCGCCTGATTGCTCAGGTAATTTACGCCGAAGAGCGCCCCCGCCGAGACGCCGATCATGCCGTCAAACGTCACGCCCTCCTCCATGAATACGTCCAGCACGCCCGCGGTGTACATGCCGCGCATCGCGCCGCCCTCCAAAACCAGTCCCGTTTTCATCTGATCGCCTCATTTCGTTTTTTGCCGCCGCCATACGGACATGAAAACACTTGAATCTTGATTTCTGTTATGCTATAGTAAACATACAAAAGAAAACAACCGCCCACATGGGGGTTGACCTTAACAAAATGCAAATAGAAATGCCACCCTGTCACCGGTCAAAGTATCAGGGTGGTTTTTCGAGACCAACCCACCCTGTAACACGATTGTTTTCTCAGAGATCATATCATAGATTCCAAAAATCTTCAATCCGTTTTTTCAATTAATACCGCTTACCCAAACGCGGCCCGCTGTGCCTCAAAGACCTTCGTCCACGATTCCAGCCCCATCCTGCACATCAGAAAGCTTTTCTGGATCGGGTCGAGCATCCGAAACGGCGGCGTCTCCGGGTCAAGCCCCGTCCACGCGTCCATCGGGTCGATCAGATCGCCGTTTAACACCCCGAACTTGTACGCCTGCAAATACCAAAGCAGCCTCGCCTTTTTGGATAAATACATCGAGAGCATCTCCCGTGTCTGCAGCACGTCGCTGTGGATGCCGTTCTTTTTGCAGTAATCCTCACGCATCTGCACGCGCTGCCCGGGCGCGCTCACAAGCCCGAACTTCTGCGCCGTCTGGAACGTGATCTCAAACTCCGCCAGCTCGTCTACGTGGCGCATCAGCTCCGCGTCGCTCATCGCGCTGTAGCGGTCAAGATCAAGCGCCCGCAACCTGTCGTAGTAATCCGTTATGGCATCCTGCAAAACGAGCGCGTCCTTTATGCCCTCGCGTTCCTCATATTTGTGCACGATCTGATCGGCGAGCCTCCGGTTAAATTCCTCGTCCTGCTGTGACGCGAACAGATACTGCCTGTTGACGTTCAAAATCGCGTCCACGAACTTATCCTCCGCAACCTCGCCCTCGCCCATACCGGCCTGTAAGCGCTCCTTTACAAGCGTGCGCATCTTCTCCCGTTTTTGCGCCTGCAGCCCCTTCGCAAATCCGGCCTGACGCTCGATGGCATCGATCCGCGAGTCGTCCCATCCGGCCGCCGGGAGGCTCTTATACTGCTTCAAAACCTCCTTCTCGCGGTCTGTGACGCTCCCCGGGTCAAAATTTTTTTCGCTGCTCATCCGCTCCAAAAGGCGCATGGCCCCGAAAATGTCCTGCACCCGGCGCTCCGCCAGACGCTGCTGCTCGTAGAGCACGCCAAGCCTGCGGTCGACCTCCGCGCGCAGCGCCTCGTCCTTTAAAACCTCCTCGTCTCCCATCATAAAACCGTATGCCCGGATCTGGTTTGCGTAGGAGGCGTTCACCTCGCTCGCCGCGTACAGATCGCGGTACATGCGCTCGAACGCCCGGCTATCCTGCGAGCGCCTCCGCCGCGCCTGAAACAGCGCGTTGCGTGCCGCTTCAAGCAGGTCGTACTGGCTCTTTGAGGAAAGGCTGTTTGCGCGGATCGACGCATTCGCCTTCTGCTGCGCCTGCTCCTTTTGCAGCGCCTTATTTTCCTGATCGATCCGCTTCTTCTGCTTTGCGTACTTTTTCGTCACCTTGTCGTACACCGCCTGTCGGTCCTTGTCGTCGCTTTGCAGAATAACCGGCTCCTGACCCGCAACCCGCGCGGTGCACTCCACAAAGCCGGGGCGAAACTGCACCCCGGTGTGCGCGAGCAGATTTTCCCTCCACTCCCGCTCCTGCTCAAATTCATACTGCTGCCACACGAGCTCCCTACCGCTCTCCTCGATCTGCTCGTCGCTCATGCGCATCCCCTGTATCTGTTGATCGAGCTGCTTCATGAGCATCTCGTCCCGCGTCATCCGCTGTTTTGGCATGGCAAAATCCTCCTCTGTCTGCGTTAAGGCTCTGTCTGCTGCTCAGGCTCCTCCATGAGCATCTCCAAAAACTGCCTGCGATACTCGTCGTAGGCGGTAAGCGGCCATGTCACCAGAGCTGCCTCGTCCTCCATCGGGCGCTCCAAAAGCTTTTCCAGAAGCTTTGTCATCGGCTCATCCACGGAGCGAAGCGTGCACACCGTCTCCTCCGGATAGCGTTTTAAGCCCTGCTGCATGGCAAAGCGCATGAGAAGCAGAAATACCGCCGGGCTTTCCGCATCCGAATACACAAACGGAAGCGAAACCTCCTCCCCCTGCCACTTCGCGAGAAGGATCGCCTCGATCTGCCCGTTCCTCCTATAGACGCAGGAGCAATCCGCTTCGTAGTCCGCGGGACTGACCGGAAGCTGCACCGGGACAAAGCCCCCGCGCTTCATCCGTTTGCCAAACGCCGACAGCTCCGCCTCCGTGCAGCCGGAAAGCGGGGAAACGCCCTCCGTGCTCCCGGCAAAAATTTGATTGTCCTTCACATCCTTCAGGGAAAAGCAAAAGGAGCCGCACCCGGACGGGCTCTCCCACGCCCCGCTGGCGGTGAGCAGCGCGTGGACCGTCGGATGTTCCTTCGGGATATATCTGGCAGTTACCCAGTGCACGCCTGCCCGCCAGAGCGCATAGCCCAGATTCGCGATGCAATCCCCGCACAGCCCCCGCCCGCGGTAATCCGGCGCCACATAAATATAGTTTAAAATCGATTCCGGCTCCATCACATGCACGACGGCCGCACCCACTGCCACATGATCCTTCACGATCCCGTAGATCATAAGCTGCT
>CAMTZV010000244.1 GCA_947086625.1 uncultured bacterium
GCAACGGCCCCCGCTCCGGTTCCAAGCGTACCGCCTGCCGCTCCGTAAGCCGCACTGTACTCTTTTTCGTCCCCGAGCACCGCGCCGATTTTTGCGCCGTAGGCGAAGAGATAATACGCCGCCAGTACGCTTACGATCGCATTTATGACCTGCTCGACGATCTGCGAGACGGCGCTTGGCATCATCGTCCCAAGCCCCTGGAAAAACCCGCGGATCACGCCGAGCACCGCGACAATAAAAAGTGTAGGCGCCAGCACCCGCAGCGCGAACACACAGAAGGGCGTTTTCAATATCTCCGCAAAAAAGTCCGCAAAGAAGAACACGGCCAGCCCCGCCAGCGCGCCGCTTAGGACGGCAAAGCAAAGAGCGGCCTTAAATACGCGGTAAGCATCCCTCACCCGCCCCTGCGAAACACGGGCCGACACCATTTTCGAGACGGCCAGCGGCAGGCTCATCGAGGAGATGAGCAGCAGCAGCGAATAGATCTCAAACGCGGTGCTGTAGTAGTCGTTGCCGAGATCGCCGATGATATGCGTCAGCGGCCCGCGATAGAGCAGACCGATGATGCGGCTTAGGATCGACGCGACTGCAAGGATGGAGCCCTGCACTAAAAAGCCCGAGTTATTTGGTTGTTTGCGTGTTCTGCTACGTTTCTGTTCCATAAACCAAATTTATCCTTTTTTGTCTTTTCAGCCATGCTACGGGGCCGGAAACGCGTCCGCAGTCTCATAGATACCGATATTATCGGCAGCATCCGCCCGGATCATGCAGATACATGTCTTTCCCGGATTCATCACAAGCTGGTCTCCGTTTCCGTCGTAAAAATAAGATGGCGAATTCAGATCCGCTTTTTTCCACGTGATATCGACATATTTTCCGCCGGTAAAATATTTCCCGGTTCCGTTTCCTACCGTGTCAAACTCCATGCGGCCCTTGCCGTCGATAACGCGTCCGGGAACAAACTGGAAAATAACGTTTGTAAACGCGAGCTGCTCGCCGTTCTCGCCGTCGATGTGCTCCTTTTTGTACTGGAAGCGTTTGTATGTGCCCGACGCCTCGTCGTAGACGAACCACGATTTGCTCGCCGGGAACGGCGTCTGCATAACCGCCGCGGGAGCGCCGTTTAAATCAACCGGCTCCTCTCCGTCCGAAAACGCGAAGTGCCCGGTGTAGCCGTCGGCGTAGCTTGTGCGGTAGCCCTTCTTCTCAATGCCCGCCGCGATGCCGTCCGGTGTCGCAAAGACGTTGTGAGGCGCGGGGCGGTCGCCCGAGCGGTAAAAGACCACGCTCTCGATCGAACCCTCGAGCCCGTTGATGTTGTCGATCGCGTCGCTGTTTAAGTAGCTCTTTGCAATGTCCGCCTGCCCGTAGTGGGTGTAGATGGCGTCATATTCCTTTGCGATATGCGCGTAGTAGAGCCGGCAGCTGCGCACGGAGCCGTACTTCGGCGCGTCGGTGTAATCGTCAAAAAATCCCATGAGACGTGTCAGGCCGCCCTCCACGAGACATTAGTAGAGCACGTCTGCCTCACTCACGCCGTACTGCGGCAGCGCGTCCGTCGTATTTCCGAACATGATCGCCACCGGGCGGTTTTTGACCTTCTCCTCGGGTACCCACTCCCCGGTGAGCAGGCTTTGGGCCTCCCCCTCGTGCGTGTTTTCGGGTTCGGGTTCCGGCTCGGGTTCAGGCTCCGGTTCCGGCTCCTCGGACTCAATCGGCGGGACGGTCAGATCGACGACGTCCGGTTCCTCCTCCTTTTTGCCGCACCCGAATGCGAGCGATAGAGCCATTGCAAAAACAAGGGCTCCTGCCAGTTTCTTTTTCATCTGTTTTGTACCTTCCTTCTTCTTTCTTCTGTCTATGTTTCGCGTACGATGCCAAGCCCGTCTAAAATGACGCGCTGACGCGCTTCCATCTCCTCCCGCTCCTCATCCTCCTCATGATCGTAGCCAAAGAGATGCAGCATACTATGTAAGATCAGAAACGCAAGCTCGCGCTTTTGCCCATGCCCGTAGAGGGTGGCCTGCTCCGTTACCTTTTCCGTGCTCACAACGATGTCTCCGAGCAGCAGCTCCCCGCTGTCGGGATCAAAGTTTTCTTCCACGCGCTCCTCCACATGCGAGAAGTCCGCAGGCGCCTCAAAGCTCAGCATCGGAAAGGACAATACGTCGGTGGGCCGGTCGATCCCCCGGTACTGCCGGTTGATTGCACGGATGCCCGCATTGTCCGTAAAGGTCAGGTTTACCTGCGTCTCGTAAGGGCATTCCTCCGCGTCGCAGGCCGCGGCAATGACCCGCTCTGCCAGCGCCTCCACGTCAAACCCGAAGGAAACGTCCGTTTCCCATTCCGTCAGGATCGTCATTACAGTATCTCCTCCTTTACAAGCATCTCACGGATCGTCAAAAACTGATTCATGGAAAGCCCCGACTCGTCGTATAGCCCCTCCGCCGATTTCTCGTTCATCGTCTGATAGATGACGATCTCCCGGTTCCAGCCGGAGGAGAATGTGTCCTTGTCCAGCAGGTCAAACTTTGTGACGATCATGTCCGCGATCTGCACGATCGCGCTCTCGGTGGAGCTTGGCCGTTTGTTTTCGCCGTTGTACTCCGCCAGAATGGACACCAGCCGCTCGGAAAAGCAGTTGCTCTGTGCGAGCTGCACACCGTTTTCGATAAACGGCTCGCCCTCGAGCTTGCCGACGCGGTAGTAAAAGCCGCCCGCCCGCGCGAGCTTTTCATCTGCGCCAAGCGCCTGTGCCAGCCGCATCGCTACCTCTGACGTGCGGATCGCGTGGTTGTAATCCACGGTGGAATAGCGCTCGATCTCCTTTCTGAGATGGAAGCTCTCGTCCATGACCGTATCGAGACTGATCGTCTCGGTCACGCTCTCACGGTTGCGCAAACGCGGGACGAACCGCATAGCAAAAAGCGAGAGGAAGCTGCCTGTAAGCGTCGCGAGGATCGTATAAGCGTTTAGGCGGTCGTGCTCCAGATAGTCGCAGCACACCGGAATGACGACCGATGCGCTCATGACTAAAAGCGCCGTCCAGATCCGCAGCTCCTCCTGTAAAAACAGCTCTACGAAAAAGACGCCGACCGTTGCCAGCAAAACGTCTGACACAACGGCATACGCGCCGCTGTCCGAAAACAGCGCCGTAAGCAGCGCAAAATATACGGCGAGCACAAGCCCCATGCGCGTACGGAACGCCCCGTTTGCGAGCGCGCTGACGACGAGCACCGGCGCCCAGTAATCCGGCAGAAACGACATAAGGCACGCCAGCAGGATGCACACCAGGTAGATAAACGCGAGCAGTGAGTAGTCATTGCTTGCGCCCATCGACATGCTTCCACGCAGGCGTTCGTGCTCAAGGTAAATATAAAAATAAAGATAAAAGATCAGACTGATAAACACCCACAGGATCACATGTCCCAGTCTGATGCCCTGTAAAGCGCCGCAAAGCGCCGGAACGGCAATGGAAACGAGGAGCAGCAAAAAGATCTTTGCCATGCGCTTCGCGGAAAATCCGGTCTCTGTCATGTCTTTTTACTCCCACGCTTTTTTTGTGCAGCCTTCTTTTTTTCCTTTTCCGACTGTCTGTGCTCATAGCTGTCGTAGGCATCCACGATTTTTTGTACGAGCGGATGACGCACCACATCCCGGCTTGTCAGTTCACAAACCGCGATGCCCTCAACGTTTTTGAGCACCCGAAGCGCCACGTCCAGACCGCTTTTTGCACCGGGGGCAAGATCCTTCTGGGTCGCGTCGCCGGTGATGACGACCTTCGAGCCAAAGCCGATGCGCGTCAGAAACATTTTCATCTGCGCAGGCGTCGTGTTCTGCGCCTCGTCGAGGATGATAAAAGCATTGTCCAGCGTGCGCCCGCGCATGTAGGCCAGCGGTGCCACCTCGATCAGCCCCTTCTCGGAATTGCGGGCAAAGCTCTCCGCACCCATGATCTGATAGAGTGCATCGTAGAGGGGCCGCAGATACGGATCGATCTTGCTCTGCAAATCCCCGGGCAGAAACCCGAGCTTCTCCCCTGCCTCGATCGCCGGACGCGTTAAGATGATCCGCCCCACCGTCTCGGTTTTGAAGGCGGTAATCGCCATGGCCATAGCCAGATATGTCGTTCCGGTGCCCGCGGG
>CAMTZV010000245.1 GCA_947086625.1 uncultured bacterium
GGCGAAGCATGCGTCCCGGATTTTAAAGGACGTGAAAAAATACGGAAAAATCAAGAGCATTTATTACCGGGCAAACGGGCTGATCTTTCTCAATTTGCAGAATGACGCTCTTAATCGGAACGTGGCGCTGTCGCTGAAAGACGGAAAGCTCTCCTATTATGATTACGGAAACGCCGGCACGGGAGAGGAGAGCGCGCTCGAAAAGGCCACGGCCGACGGGATCATCCATAAGAGTATTACGGGCTGCGTGAAGTATCCGAAACAGTTTCCGATGGATAAAAAGAAGGAAAAATAAAATTTCACAGGGAAGTCATAATCCCCCCTGTCCCCTCATATAGTGAGGTATGGACAAGGGGGATTTTTTATGCTGGAAGAACAACTGCTGAAATTATTTCCGCTGCGGATGCGGGAGCGGCTCGTGCGTGCGGACATCGATCAGCGCACGCTTGAAGAGATCCGTGTGCGTGCAGGGCAGCCGCTCATGTTTCTCGGGAGCGGCGGGGAATATTTTCTGGAGGAGGACGGCAGGCTCGGGCAGGACATGCATGCGGGATGCCGGATGGACGGGCGTGATTTGGAGGAAATGGTAGGCTTTCTCTGCAGCTATTCGATGTATGCCTATGAGGAGCAGCTTCGGATGGGGTATCTCACGCTGCGCGGCGGGCACCGTGTGGGCGTGGCGGGCGAGGCGGCGCTTGCAAACGGGAGGGTTGCGCGCCTGCAGCACATTTATTTTCTGAACATCCGCATCGCACATGAGAAGAAGGGCTGCGCGGCTTCGCTTGTGGACGCGGTGCGCCGGGGAGGGGACATTTACAACACGCTTATCCTCTCGCCGCCGGGCGTCGGAAAGACGACCTATCTGCGCGACGCGATACGCCTGCTCTCGGAGGGCGACGCGCGCCATGCGGGCCTGAAGGTGGGCGTTGTGGACGAGCGTTCGGAGCTTGGAGCGGGATATCTTGGCATTCCGCAAAACGATCTCGGGCCGCGGACGGACGTGCTCGAGGGGGCGGGAAAGAGCGAGGGGATCTACATGCTGCTGCGCTCCATGTCGCCGCAGGTGATTGCGGTTGACGAGCTTGGGACGCGGGAGGATTTCGAGGCGGTGACGCGCGCTTTTCACAGCGGCTGCCGTCTGATCGGGACAGTACACGGCGAGGATCTACAGAGCCTTACACACATTTCCGGCTTCTTAAACTGGAGCGGAAAGGGAGAGATTGAGCGCTTTGTGCTTTTGCAGAAAAACGGGACGGGCAGGCGGAGTATGCAGGTGTATAACAGCCGCTTTGAACGGCTGAAGGGCGGTGGGCTGTGATGTTGAAGGTTGCGGGAGCGGCACTGATCCTGCTCGCGTCTCTCGGATATATATGTGCAAAGGAGTATGAATTTTCAGAGCACAAAAAACAGCTGGAGGAATTTTCATTGCTTCTCTCGCTTCTGCAAAATGAGATGTGCCTGCTGCGGCTGCCGCTGGAGCTGGTGCTGGAGCACTGTAGTATGCACCTGCATAATCCGTATCGGGAGCTGTGCGCGCTGGCGGGGGAGGAGCTTGCGCGCAGAGAGGGCGGTGCGCAGGAGGTCTGGCGGGGCCTGCTTGCAAAAAAGCGGCGGACGTTTTTGCTGGACGATGAGGAATACCGGCTGCTCACAGAGCTGGGTGAAGTATTTGGCATGGGGAATGCAGAGTTTAAGGAGGAGCTGCTTGCGGTGTACGAGAAGCGTCTGGCGGGGCTTGCGGCTGCCTACGAGACGGGCCTTGAGCGGCGGCGTCGCGTCAGCCGTTACGGCACACTGCTTGCAGGAATTTTTCTGATCATACTGTTTATTTAATTGGAGAAAGCTATGAGTGTAAATATGATTTTCAAGATTGCGGCGGTCGGCATCCTTGTCACGATTCTCGGGCAGGTGCTCAAGCACAGCGGACGGGAGGAGCATGCGTTTTTGATCAGCCTTGCGGGGCTGGTGCTCGTGCTTTTGTGGGTGGTGCCATACATTTATGAGCTGTTCACGACGATGCAGACCCTGTTTGAGTTGTAGGAGGAAGTCCAAATTTTTTGCATGACTTCCGACGACATGCCCGGGAGCGAAGGCGAACGGGCGCGACCTTGGATAGGAGGATTCCTATGAATGTTGTACAGCTGTCGCTGTTTGCAGTTGCGGGCGTGCTGCTGGCGATCGTCTTAAAAAGGGAGCGCCCGGAATACGGGATTGTGCTCAGCATTGTCGTGTGCATCTGTATTTTTTTCGGCGTGCTTGGGCGGCTGTCCATCCTGCTGGAATCCGTGAACCGTCTGCGGGAGCTGGCGACGATGGATGCAGGCTATTTTCGGACGGTGCTGAAAATGATCGGCATCACCTACGTTGCGGAGTTCGCGGTCAATTTGTGCAAGGATGCGGGCTATTCGACGATCGCGTCACAGATCGCGATGTTTTCCAAAAT
This sequence comes from uncultured bacterium, assembly GCA_947086625.1. Taxonomy (GTDB): domain Bacteria; phylum Bacillota; class Clostridia; order Lachnospirales; family Lachnospiraceae; genus W0P33-017. The sequence goes on from CAMTZV010000245.1 coordinate 2,444, forward strand.
TTCGATCCTGCTATTGGCGCTGCCCGTGATCGAGGCGTTTTTAAACCTGATCGCCACGGTGGTTGCGTGATGCGCGGGGGATGGAGGCTCGTTTGTCTGACGCTGCTTTTTGTGCTGCTGTCTGCCGTGCCCGTGCAGGGCGCGCAGGGGCAGACGGGCCGCGCGGCAGGTGTGCAGGAGCCGGGGCAGGAAGAGAAGCGCGCAGAAACGACGGAGCCTAAGCAGGCGAGCGGAGCAGCGGATGTGCCGGAGGCAGGGCAGGCGGACGAAACGGCGGGTGTGCCGGAGACAGGGCAGGCGGACGGGCGCTCAGACGTGCCGGAGACAGGACAGACGGACGAAACGGCGGGAGCACAGGAGACGGATCATACCGTGGACGCCGCAGCGCTCCCGGATGCGGGGAAGCTGACGGACGAGCTGTTAGACGAGCTGGAGCTTGGAGAGATGGAGGATTTTCTGCGGGAGCAGGAAGCGGATGCGGGTTTGGACATGAGCTTTACCGAGCTTTTGAAAAGCTTTGTGGCCGGTGAGGGCAGCGCTGATTTCGGACAGGTGTGGGAGTGGTGTATTTCGCACAGCCTCGGCGCCGTGCAGAAAAACAAGAGCTATCTCGCGCAGATGCTGATCCTGCTTCTGGCGTTCGCGATGCTGCAGGGCATTTCCGGTATTTTTGCGGATTCGTTTTTGTCGGATATCAGTTTTCTCGCGGTATATTTTCTGTTTTTGTACAACGCGCTTCGGATTTTTGCGTCGATGCAGGACATCGTCTATGACTGTATCGGAAAGATCGCGGATTTTACGCTGCTCGTTCAGCCGATCTTTTGTATGGCAATGATTTTTTCGACGGGCATCAGCTCCGCGAGCCTGACCTATGAGATGACGCTGCTTGTCTTATATCTCGTACAGAATCTGCTGCAAAAGCTGCTGCTTCCGCTCGTGTTTTTGTTTTTGATCACGCAGTTTGCAAATTACGCGTGGAAGGAGGAGCATTTTTCGAGTATGGCAAAGCTGCTGGAGAGCGGCGTGGGCCTTGCGCAGAAGGTGCTCGTGACGTTTATCCTCGGCATGAATCTGATTCAGGGCATGGTTGCGCCCGCGCTGGACCAGCTCAAAAAGACTGCCGCCGTGCGAACGGTCGGACTGATCCCGGGGCTTGGCGGGGCGATGAACGCGGTCAGCGAAATGCTGCTTGGAACAGGGCTTTTAATCAAAAACTGTGTCGGGGTCACGGTGCTCGTGCTGCTTATTCTGCTGTGCGCAAAGCCGCTTTTGGAGATCGTTATACTGGCGTTTTTGTACCGCCTGCTGGCGGCGGTTGCCGAGCCTGTGACGGACAAGCGGATCTCGGGCGTTCTGGATGCGCTGGCGCGGGCGGGGATGCTCTATGTGAAGCTGGTGGTAACGGCAGTGCTTATGCTTTTTCTCACGGTGGCGGTGGTGTGCGTGGCGACGAGTGCCATGCGCTAAAGCCCCTGCCGGGGACAGGTGTGCCGGCCGTAAGCCGGATGCTTTTTTCTGAAACGGGCACAGAAGGGACGTTGAAATGGGGGGATGGGAATGCAGACGCTTGTGGACTGGGTGCGCGCGGTTCTGATCTTGTATTTTCTGATGATGATAATGCTTTACTTTACCGCGGGGGATTCGTACAAAAAATTTATTCGCTTTTTTATGGGTCTGGTGCTG
>CAMTZV010000246.1 GCA_947086625.1 uncultured bacterium
AAAGAAAGGGCGCAAATTCCCGAACTGCTTAAAAAGCTGCTTGGAAAAACAGGGGAAGAAGTCTGGATAGAGCCGCCTTTTCATTGTGACTATGGGTGGAATATTGAAGTAGGCAATAATTTCTTTGCAAATTACACCCTCACGATCCTTGATGTAGGAAAAGTCACAATCGGGGAAAATGCACAGATCGCACCCAATGTATCTATCTATACGGCAGGACACCCGATACACCCGGAAATCCGCAACTTTGGGTATGAATACGGAATACCTGTCACGATTGGCGATAACGTATGGATAGGCGGCAATGCGGTCATACTTCCGGGAGTGACGATTGGAAACAATGTCGTAATCGGGGCAGGGAGCATAGTAACAAAAGATATTCCCGACAACATGATTGCAACAGGTAATCCTTGCAGGATTATCCGTGAAATAACGGAAGAAGATAGAATTTATTACTTCAGGAAAAGAAAGTTTGATACAGAATCCTGGACGGATATGGAGGAAAACCGGACATGAAAGATATGATACCAAAATAATTGAGCCTGAAGGAGGCGGTACAGCCCCCATCATCGGGGGCCTACCGCCAGATTCCCTCAGAAACCCGCTATTTATAAGGATTCACAATAAACTCATACGGCGTCTGCTGGTAAACATAATAATTCAGCCAGTTGGAATAGAGGATGTTGCCGTGCGAGCGCCACTGAAGGCGCGGCTTTTTCGTGCAGTCGTCATCGGGATAATAGTTTACCGGCACCTCGATCGGAAGTCCCTGATTTTTATCGCGCATATACTCCTTGTGGAGTGTCCTTCGGTCGTACTCGGGATGGCCCATGAGAAAAATCTTGCGCCCGTCGTCGTCGATGACGAGAAAGACACCCGCCTCCTCGCTCTCCGCGAGGATCGTCAGCTCCGGCACCGCCTCGATCTCCGCCCGGCTCATCTCGGTGTGGCGCGAGTGGGGCGCCATAAAATAGTCGTCGAAGCCACGCACAAGCGGAATCTTCCGATTTCTGACGCGATGCTCGTAGACGCCGAACACCTTTTTGTCCATCTGATGCTTTTTGATGCCGTAGTAATGGTACAGCCCCGCCTGCGCGCCCCAGCAGACGTGCAGCGTGCTCGTCACATGCGTCTTTGCCCAGTCCATGATACTACAGACCTCTTCCCAGTAATCGACCTCTTCAAAATCCATCTGTTCCACCGGTGCTCCGGTAATGATCAGCCCGTCTAAGTTCCGGTCGCGTATCTCGTCGAGCGTCACATAAAACTGCTCGAGGTGCTTCTGCGACGTGTGCGCCGACTCGTGGCTTGACACCGTCATGAACGTTACGTTGACCTGCAGCGGTGTGTTCGAGAGCGAGCGCAGCGTCTGCAGCTCATTGTCCTCCTTGAGCGGCATCAGATTTAAAATGCCGATCTCGATCGGTCGGATGTCCTGATGCATGGAGCGCGTCTCGTCCAGTACAAATATATTTTCATTCTCCAAAATCTCCCTTGCGGGCAGATTGCTCTTAATATTGATTGGCATAACAATCTCCTCCTGATGTTCTTTTCCTTAACCGTATCACTCGCCGTCCTTGCCGGAAGCAAGGCGGACGCCTTTTGCACGCTGCCGGTTCACAAAGCCTCTCTTTCAATTTTATCGTTCAATCATCGCAAGAAGCTCCTCCTCCGTAATCACCGGCACGCCAAGACTCTTCGCCTTTTCCAGCTTGCTGCCGGCCGCCTCCCCCGCGAGAAGATAGCTCGTCTTTTTGCTGACGGAGCCGGTGCATTTTCCGCCGTTCGCCTCGATGAGCGCTGCGGCCTCCGCCCGTCCGAGCGTGGGAAGCGTGCCTGTTACAACGATCTTAAGCCCCGCCAACGCGGCCCCCTGCTCGTTTTTTTCCGACTCCATATTCATGCCGAGCGCCGCCATCTCGTCCAGCAGCCTCCGGTTTTCTGCATCTGCAAAATAGTCATGAATGCACTCCGCCGTGATCTCTCCCACGTCCGGGATACGGACAAGTGTCTCCACGTCCGCATCCGCCAGCTCATGCAGGTTTGAAAAATGCTTCATGATCTCCCGCGCCGACGCCTTGCCGACATTTCGGATGGCAAGCCCGGTCAGAAATTTATCCACGGAATTGCGCTTGCTCTCCTCAATCGCACCGAGGATCTTATCGGTATTTTTTTCTTTCCCCATAATGCCCTTCTCGATCAGCTCGTCACGATACCCGTGCAGGCGGTAAAGATCCGTGTAATTATGAAGATATCCTTCATCCACAAGCGTATCCACATATGTTGCGCCAAACGCCTTGATATCCATCGCGTCGCGGCTCACAAAATAGGCGAGCGTGCGCTTGATCTGCGCCGGGCATGAGGGGTTTGCGCAGCAGATATCGGCGGTGCCCTCCTCACGGACGAGTGTGTGTCCGCACACCGGGCAGACATTCGGCGCCTGAAAAACAGTCCCGGTCGGCCTCGTGACGCTGATGATCGCCGGAATGATCTCGCCCTGCTTGCGGCAGACGGCGCGGCACCCCTCGTCGATGCCAAGACTGTTGATATAATCGATATTATGCAGGGTTGCATACTGCACGCTCGTCCCGCACAGGCGCACAGGCTCTGCAAAACGCGCGCGGAACGTCATCTTTCCGGTGCGGCCGACACCGACCTCAATCTCCTCGATCTCCACCTCTTTTTCCTCCGGCGGATATTTGTAGGCGATGTGCCCGGCCGAATACTTGCTGCCCGCCGGGAAATCCGCGCGATAGGCTACCTGCTCGATTTTGACGACCGCGCCGTCGATATCGTAATCATAATCGCCGCGATGCTCCCCGATCTCGTCGATAGCCGAAAGCACCTGCTCCTTTGTCTCGCAGAGCATGTGCGGCACGATCACAACGCCCCGCGCCGCCAGCTCGTCCAGCCCCGCCGTATGGCGCTCCATGAGGCGCGCGCTCTCCCCGGTTGCATCCTGCACGTTAAACACAAACATCCGAAGCCCGCGCTCCCGTGTAATTTCCGGGTCAAGCTGACGCAGTGTCCCGGCCGCAAGATTGCGCGGATTCGCCGCCGGCTTTTTCCCAAGGCTCTCCTGCCGTTCGTTGAAGCGCTCAAAATCACTGTGGCTCATATACACCTCGCCGCGCAGCTCCACGTAGCCGGACGTACCGATCGACTGCTTCACGTCAGGAATGACCCGCGCATTTAAGGTGACGTCCTCTCCTACCAGCCCGTCGCCCCGCGTCTCCGCGAGTGTGAGCACGCCGTCCTCATAACGCAGCGACATGCTAAGGCCGTCGATTTTGCGCTCGACGGAAAACCGTGCGTCCGGATGCAGCCCCTTTACCTCTGAAATCCACGCCTCGACCTCCTCCTTTGTGAAGACATCCTGTATGCTCAGCATCGGCACGTGATGCGCGATCGTCACGCCCGCCTCGCGCTTTGCCGCTCCTCCAACCTTCTGCGTCGGCGAATCCTTTGTCACCCAGTCGGGGTGCTCCCGCTCGATTTCCTTCAGCTCCCGCATGAGCGCGTCGTATTCAAAATCGCTGATCGAGGGGGAATCTTCATTATAATAGAGGTTCATATGCCCCTCAATCGTCTGCTTGAGCGCCTCGTAGTGCTTCCTTTTTTCGTCCATCCACTTACCACCTCACCGTCTCGTTTGATGAATACTGCAGCATCTCTTCCATCTGCTTCCACTCCTTTTTGGTCACGTTCCGGTACTCACCCTCTTTCAGATCACCCAACTCGATATTCATGATGCGCACCCGTTTTAACGTTTTGACCTTATAGCCCAGCGCGCTGCACATGCGCCGGATCTGGCGGTTCAGGCCCTGTGTCAGTATGATGTGAAACTCCCGTATCCCGCTCTTCCACAGCTTACAGGGCCGTGTCATCACGTTCAGAACCGAGACGCCATTCGACATCTGCATAATAAAATCTTCCGTAACCTCCTTGTTGATCGACACCACATATTCCTTTTCATGCCAGTTTCCCGCTCGCATAATTTTGTTCACGATATCCCCGTCGTTCGTCAGGAGGATAAGACCGGTCGAATCCTTGTCAAGCCGGCCCACCGGGTATATGCGCTTCGGGTAGCCGATATAGTCCACGATATTATTTTTCTCCTTCTTC
>CAMTZV010000247.1 GCA_947086625.1 uncultured bacterium
AATCGCAATTACAATGTTCAAGCTATCACCTCTCCTTGCAGCTCACATACTTTTTGTTTTACCTGCTCCTCGGTGGATAAAATCTCATCCAGCGTCAGCGCGGGAAGCCATGTACAGCTTTTCATACACTCCTCTATGATCTCCGTGATCTGTAAATAGGAAATCCTCTCCTGCAAAAACAGCGCGACCGCTGCCTCATTCGCCGCGTTGTAGATCGTGGGCATGTTACCGCCCGCCCGCATCGCCGTATAAGCAAGGGCAAGCCCCCGGAACGTCTCCGTGTCCGGCTCTTCAAACGCGATGGATTTTAAGGCCGCAAAATCGAGCCGTCCGCCCGAAAGCGGCCTCCGCTTCGGATAGTAGAGCGCATACTGGATCGGCAGCCGCATATCCGGCGTACCCAGCTGCGCGATGACGCTGCCGTCCACGAACTGCACCATCGAGTGGATCACGCTCTGCGGCTGGACGACGACCTGAATCTGCGGCAGCTCCACGCCAAAGAGCCACTTTGCCTCCATGACCTCAAGCCCCTTGTTCACGAGCGTCGCGGAGTCGACCGTGATCTTCCTTCCCATCGACCAGTTCGGATGACGCAGCGCATCGGCAAGCGTCACGCGCGAAAGCTCCTCCCTCGTTTTTCCCCGGAAGGGCCCGCCGGAGGCTGTCAGTAATATCTTATCTATTTTATTTCCGCACTCGCCGTTTAATGCCTGAAAAATCGCGGAGTGCTCGCTGTCCACCGGGAGGATCCTTACACCGTGCGCCTTTGCCATCGGCATGATCAGATGGCCCGCCGTCACCAAAGTCTCCTTGTTGGCCAGCGCGATATCCTTACCCGCGGCGATCGCCGCCACCGTGGGCTTTAGTCCGAGCATCCCGACGATCGCCGTCACTAAGATCTCGCTGTCCGCCTCCGCGGCAACCGCGAGCAGCCCGTCCATGCCCGATAAGATCTTTACGTCCAGATCCGCGGTGCGCACGCGCAAATCGCGCGCATCCGCTTCCTCCCAGACCGCCGCCATCGCCGGTCGAAATTCCCGTATCTGCTTTTCCAGTAAATCGACATTGTGCCCCGCTGCCATCGCCGTCACACGCAGATCACCCTGCGCGCGCACGATCTCCAGCGTCTGCGTGCCGATCGATCCGGTCGAGCCGAGTATCGCTATCTTTTTCATCATTCCTGTCCCTTTGCTATACAAAATAGTATGCAAGAAAATAGATCGCCGGTGCGGTAAAGAGCACGGAATCAAAGCGATCCAGCATGCCGCCGTGCCCCGGAATCAGTTTTCCGTAATCCTTGACGTCATAGTTGCGCTTGATCGCGGAAGCCGTGAGATCCCCCGCCGCACTGATAAACGTCAGGATCCAGACCTCCGTCTGCGAGATCCCCATCTGCGCCGCAAAGCACGCGGCGTACACATACGTCAGAAGCATCGTCCCCAGCACGCCGCCCACCGCGCCCTCCACGGACTTCTTCGGCGAGAGCACCGGCGACATCTTATGCTTTCCGATGAGCTTTCCCACACAGTAGGCGCACGTATCGCAGCCCCACGAGGAGAGAAAAATAAGCCACACCGTATACATGCCCCGGGAAAGCTCCCTCGTCTGGTACAGAAACGAAAACATGACGCCCACATAAAAAACGCCGAACATCACCTGCATCACCTGCGTGCTGTGGTATTTCGGATATCTGCACACCATGAGAAACAGGCAGAACATCAGTACGAGGATCAAAAACAGCAGCCAGTTCACCGAAAACACGCCGTGGACGGACAAAAGCGTCAGAAGATAGTAGGCGATCACAAGCCCGTAGCCGCCGAATCCAAGCACCGTCTTATGCAGCCCGAATACCCGGTAAAGCTCCATCAAACCGATAAGCGAGAGCGCAAGGGACGCCGCCCAGAGCACATAGCCGCCGCTGGTGATAAAGATAAGCGCCAGGACAACGAGCACAATCCCGCTGATCAATCTTGTACGAAACATAGTTATTCCTCCCTGATGCCCCCGTAGCGCCGGTCGCGGTTCTCATAGGCATCGATTGCCCGCACAAGCTGTGCCTCGTCAAAATCCGGCCACGGGACCTGCGCAAAATAAAATTCGCTGTAGGCGAGCTGCCAGAGCAGATAGTTGGAGAGCCGCTGCTCCCCGCTCGTGCGGATGAGCAGATCCGGATCCGGAAGCTCCCGCGTATCCAGATAGCCGGCGAAGAGCTCCTCGCTCACCGCCTCCGGCGCGAGCGTGCCGGCCTTGATATCCGCGCCCACGCGGCGCACGGCGCGCACAAGCTCGTCACGGCTCCCGTAATTGATGGCGATCGTCAAATTCAGCTCGTCATAGACGGAGGAAACCCGCTCCGCCTCAATAATCTGGCGCTGGAATTTCGGCTCGAGACGGGTGATATCCCCGATTACGCGGATGTGCATCCGGTTCTCATGCGCCGTCTTAATCGCCTTGTCCAGATAACCGGACAAAAGGCGCATCAAAGCCCGCACCTCCGCCTCCGGACGCGACCAGTTTTCCGTGGAGAGCGCGTAGAGCGTCAGGTATTTCACACCCAGCTTTTTCGCGGCAACACAGATATCCTCCACATTTTTCGCCCCTGCCGTATGCCCGGCGTTGCGGGGCAGGCCCCTCTTCTTCGCCCATCTCCCGTTTCCGTCCATGATGATTGCAATATGCTCCGGAACACTCATGATATCCCTCCTACAAAAATGAGGCACGAAAGCTGTGCCTCATCTTCCGTAACAGCGCAGATGCCTTCGCTGTTACGGGCAGCCGTCCATGGCCTTCACTGTTACCATTTTCCCTATATGATTATACCGTAAGAATTTCCCTGCTCTTTTCCTCGACAGCCTTGTCCACGTTTGCAATGTACTTGTCTGTGAGCTTTTGAAGCTCGTTTTCCAGATCATGAATCTCGTCCTCGGAAATATCGTCGCCTTTCGAAAGCTTTTTGAGCGCATCATTGCCGTCACGGCGGATATTACGGATGGCTACCTTTGCATTCTCGCCCTTTTTCTTTACGTCCTTCGCCAGCTCCTTGCGGCGCTCCTCTGTCAGCTCCGGAAATACAAGGCGGATCAGTTTGCCGTCATTTGTAGGGTTGATGCCAAGATCCGATGTCTGAATCGCCTTTTCGATCGCCTTTACCATGGACGGCTCCCACGGCTGGATCTGAATCATGCGCGGCTCCGGCACGTTCACATTTGCGACCTGCTGGATCGGAGTCGGCGTGCCATAATAGTCTACCCGCAGCTTATCGAGCACATGGGGATTGGCGCGCCCCGCACGGATACCGTTGTATTCGTCGCCCAGATTATTCATCGTTTTCTGCATCTTATTTTCGTAAACCTTTAATCTGTCATCCATAGTGGCTATCCTCCTGCCTGATTTTTTAAACCGTCACAACCGTTCCGTTAAATCTGCCCTCCACCGCGTTTACGATGCTGTTTTCCTCGTTCAACGAAAAGACATACATCGGCATACGGTTCTCCATACACATGACGGATGCCGTCATGTCCACAACGGCCAGCTTCTTCTCGATGACTTCCTCTATGGAAATCGTATCGTATTTCTTTGCATTCGGGTTCGTCTTTGGATCGCTGTCATAAACGCCGTCCACTGCCTTTGCAAGATAAATGCCGTCCGCTTCGATTTCAACCGCGCGAAGCGTCGTCCCGGTATCCGTCGAAAAATACGGATGCCCGGTGCCGCCCGCAAAAAAGACGACCATGCCTTTGGCAAAATATTTGTTGGCGCGATCCTTTGAAAAAAGCTTTGTAAAGCTGCCGCACGCAAAGGGGGTGAGCACATTTGTCATCATGCCCTGTGAGCGGAAGATCTCCGAGACATAAATACAGTTCATCACCGTCGCCAGCATCCCGATCTGGTCCGCCTTCGTCCGGTCGATCGTGGCGCTTGTGCGCCCCCGCCAGAAATTGCCGCCGCCGATCACGATACCTACCTCTACGCCATTTTCCACGATCTGCTTCACCTGCTTTGCAACGCCCACAACGGTCGCCTCGTCAAAGCCAAAGCCCTTGCCGCCGGAAATGGCTTCCCCGCTCAACTTTAAAAGGATTCGCTTCATCTGATCTCCCTCTGCTTCTTATATTTTGTTTTAT
>CAMTZV010000248.1 GCA_947086625.1 uncultured bacterium
TGCGCAGCAAAATTCAGAATATCGCCCCGAATCGTTACTATGAGCGGCCTCCCGGACCGTGAATAGTAACACAGATTCTCCTTTTAAACAACAATTTCTTAAATCAAAATCATACTTGGTAATTTGACTAATCCCTCATTCTGAAAGCAATTTCCAAAAAACGTTTTACCATTGAACAGACGTGTACCCCCTAAACTGGGTATAATTTAAACTCATGTTTACCCCATTAGACGCTATTATACCATTCTTATCAATAGTAAATGATGGCACCGAAGAAATGCTCAGTTTCTGGTGTGCATAAGATCCGTTTAATCCCTCTGAATTACCTTCCTTTACTATATCGGCTTTCATAAAAAGCATTTCTCCCTTAACTGTCTTGTCCGGTTTTCCCAAAGTCACGCAACGAATTAATCCATCTCCCTGATAATCAAACGCCGACGGCGTTTTACTAAAATCTGTATACACAGAGCCATCACTCGTCGAATAAGTATAAAAACCGTCTGCAGTATTATCCAAAATTGTGCCCTGTACGACAGATAATCCTATAACATCTTTCATCCGAGGCGCCGCCTTTGTAAGCCATGTATATGTTGCGGATATTTGTGCTTTAGAGCCTTTATCAACAATCGTGGTATGTATTCTCATCCAACTGCTTTCATCCGTATCACGCAAAAATGTAGAAAACATATATTCCTGGTAAGTAGCCTCTTTTGCAACATTTTCTCCATTTTCATCATATGATATCTGCCAATATGTGTCATTAGCAGAAAATGTATCGATTTCATCGATATCGTCTGCCAGTCGTAAAAAGATTTCTTCTGGCATTAATTCTATGTCCGAGAGAGCGATTCCATAGACATCAGATATCCGTTGAACAATCTCATCTGTATTTTTCTGTTCATCAGCAAAAACCGCATCTGATAAAGAACATATCATTATCAGCGAAAATAATATCGTAGCAAATTTTTTCATTTTAAAATCTCCTTATAATTTTCTCTTTTCACCTGCACTGTTATCGCAAGCTACAGCTTCAACCGCACAGGTATTATTTACTTGCCTGCTAGTACCTCACCTGTGCGCTGTAAGCGGTTTCGCTCTCCGCGAGCGTTGTCACATACGCGTACGCTGTGCCCTTGAGCCGGTAGGCATAGCCCTTCTCAACCGAAACGCTCCGATTGATGGATGCGCTCGACGAATGGCTTATAACCGCATACCGCTTGTATGACTGCCATTTGCCGTCTTTGTACTGCTCGAGATCAGCTTCCAGATGCATGCTGGTGACGACGCTTGCATCGCCTGTCGCTCTGCAACTGATTGATGCCGTTCCGTTTGAAATCGTCAGATTCGGCCGGATTGACGCAATATAAACCAATCTCGGCTGTACCTGTGTTTCCTCTTCCATCTCGCCTGCCCAAACTACAGGCACCGGATTTTGTAATGCGCCGCACATCAGCATACATACGCATAAAAGTAATGTGTAAACCGATTTCCTCATATGTTCACCTCCCCTCTTTCGTCTTTTACTAAAGCCATGCTGACTCAGCCGGCTAATAGCCCCTTACACTTTGCGCCATTTTTAAAAGCTCATCCTTACATTCCCATCCCAGAATCGTATAAGCATAAATCTCATCTGTCCAGTAAATAAAGCACCGTTCGCCTTTCTCAATCGTATGATAGCTCACATCCCCTGTGGTCACTGTCCCTGTAACCGCATCCTCCGTATCCACGAGAAAAGACATGTCCTCCGCACGCACCTGGTCAAACTCAATGATCTTTCCCTCGCCATTCTCATATCGGATCGTATTTGTAGCAACATACTCTTCGCTTTCAACAACCGAATATCCATCCGGGACATACGAAGGTCTTGCCGCAGTAAAAACAACCGTTTCATCCGTATACTTCGTTTCAGTTCCTACGTTTGTGTATTTGTCGTGGACATCCAGCATCCACTCCACCAGCTTCACCCGACTTGCCTCCACCGACAAAACCGCCGCGAGCATCACCCCCGCCGCCACAAAAACCGCTGCGCCAGCGGCCCGCGCCCGCGCCACGCCGTGTCTGTAAACGCCGAGCCGCTCCATCCGAACGAGCCGGTTCATCCGCCGCTCAAACCGTCTGGAAAAGACATGCTCCGGCGCCTGTGCGGCCTCCTCCTCAAGCGACTGCATCATAACGGCTTCCGCCGCCGAAACCCATTGATACAGAAATTCATCCTCGCACTGCGCGTCCATTTTCGTCTCCATACTGTTCTCCATACTGTTTTTCTCCCTTCAAAAGCTCCCTCAGCCTCCCGATCCCGCGCGAGGCGCGCTTGCGCGCGCTCTCCTCGGAAATGCCCAGTATCGCGGCAATCTGCGCATAGCTGCAGCCCTGCGCGTACCGAAGCCGCAGCACAAGCGCACAGCCCGTGGGAAGCTTTTCCAGAACCGACAGGCTCCCCTCATCCCCGGCGGGCATTTCCCCGCACCCCGGGACAAGCTCCTCCCACTGTTCAAGCGGCACATGCCGCTCTTTTTTCCGCTTGCGGTAAATATCCAGCGCGGCGCACTGCGCCAGAACGACCAGAAACGCCCTTGTCCGGGCAGGCTGCGCCTCATCTGCCTTGTCGAGTTGACCGATCAGGCGCACGAATGCCTGATGCACGGCGTCCTCCGCCAGATATTCATCCCTTAAAATGCGGCGCGCCGCCACATACATTACCTGTCTGTGCGCCGTATACAAACGCTCAAACTTTCTCTTTTCCTCCGGTGTATCCACCATCGTCAAATATAAAAACATGCTTTTATTAACCCCTGTACTCTATTAACGAAATCAAAGCGCGTTTTGTGACATTTTTTTTGAAAAAATTATTTTACTTTACAATCGAGCAGGGAATTTTTTCTCTCTGCGCATAAAAAAACGCCGGCATGTCACGATTCCCCCTCGCAGGGCAAAACCAGGACATGCCGGCGCCGTCTCCTCCGGCGAACCCAAAATTCAATTTTGCTGACCTTCCGCGCGCTCCAGCAGCGTTTCGAGCACATCGAGCACCGCGTGGTCGGACGTGTCCGTGAGCACGTGCCTTGCAGCCGCCTTCACCTCGTCCCTGGCGTTTGCGACCGCGTAGCTCTCCACGGCGCGCTTTAACATCGGAATGTCGTTGCCGTTATCGCCAAACGCGGCGGTCTCCTCCGGCGTGACATGAAGCGACTCCTGTATGTGCGCAAGCGCGGTGCCCTTGTTTGCCCCGGGCATCGTGATATCGATCCAGTGCTCGCCCGAGAGCGCAACCGCGGCGCGGCCGCCAAGCGTTTCCCGCAGCGGCCCTGCCGCAACCGCCGCATCCGCCGCGTAGGTGTAGAGCGCGACCTTAATCAATGGCTCCTCCACTTCCAGCAGGTCATCCACCAGCCGAATATCCAGCCGGTAGCCCTCGCGCATCCAGCGGATATAATACGCATCGTCCATGTCCGTGTATGTATTACGCGCCGCAGACGCCATCATCCACATATCCGGCACCCTGCGCGCCGCCGTCACAATATCCGTCAACAGCGCCCGCGGAAAGCCGTTGCAGTACATGCCTACGCCGCCCCTTGCGCCGTAGCCTCCGTTGTCGGAGATGATTGTCAGCTCCTTTTCCATTTCTCCGAAAATGCCCCTGACGCTCTCGTAGTTGCGCCCGCTCGCCGCGACAAACGTAATGCCCGCCGCCTGCAATCTGCGGATAACCTCATATATTTTCGGATTGATGTCGGCGGTTCCCTCCGGCAGAAGCGTGCCGTCCAGATCCGATGCAACCAGTTTTATCATGTTTAAATTCTCCCTCCCCTGCATACTGCTTTGCCGGCGCCGGCTTCCTCCGCCATGCAGACGTCCTGCGCGCCGATCTCCTCCAGAAAGCATCGCACCATTTCCCGGTAGCCCGCCTCGTCGCGCTCGATCGACTGCGCGTGCCCCGCGCCCTCAAACAGCCGCAGCTTACTGTAGCCTGCCGTCATATCCCGCATCTGCTCCGAATGCGTGCACGGGATAAAATCATCTCCCGCGCCATGTACAAAGCAGATCGGCACGGTGTTTCCCTTTAAAGCTTCAATCGGGTTTAATTCCGTAT
>CAMTZV010000249.1 GCA_947086625.1 uncultured bacterium
GACACGGAGCACTACGGCTACAGCGAGCTTGCCAACGAGATCAACCTCTACACCGGGGGTATCTCCTCGATGCTCAATATCTACGCCGACGCGGCGGACGGGGAGCGCTTTGACGCGCGCTACGAGGTGGGCGTGAAGGTGCTGAAAAACAACCTCACGCGCGCGATGGAGCTGGTGGGCGAGATCCTCTCCGGCACGAAGCTCTCCGACGACAAGCGCCTCTATGAGATTTTGGCGCAGGTGAAATCGCGTCTGGAAATGAGCATGACGACCGCGGGGCATACGGTGTCCGCCGTGCGCGCCATCTCATATTTTTCACCGGCGGGCTGTTTCAACGACGCCGTGGGCGGCGTGGCGCTCTACCGCCTGATCTCGGATCTGGAGAGCCATTTTGAGGAGCGAAAGGACGCCCTGAAGGACAAGCTTGCATATCTGATCCGAAATGTGTTCGTCACGGAGCATCTGCTCGTGAGCGAGACGGTGGACGCGGCACAAAAAGACGCGCTTGAGCCCGAGCTTAAAAAGCTTGCCGGGATACTGCCGAAGCGGGCGCAGGAGAGCGGTGCGCTCGCAATCGCGTGTGAGAAGAAAAACGAGGGCTTTAAGGACGCGGCGCAGATCCAGTATGTCTCGCGCGGCGGTAATTTTAAGAAGGCGGGCTTTGCCTATACCGGGGCGCTGAAAATTTTGCGGGTGATTTTAAACTACGATTACTTGTGGCTGAACATCCGCGTGCAGGGCGGCGCTTACGGCTGTATGAGCGGCTTCGGGCGCAGCGGGGATTCGTATTTTTCGTCGTACCGCGACCCGAACCTGACAAAGACGAATGAGATTTTCGAGGGCATCCCGGCGTATCTGGACGGCTTTGACGTGGACGAGCGGGATATGACAAAATATATTATCGGGACGATCAGCGCGCTCGATGCGCCGCTTGCGCCGTCCGCGAAGGGCAGCCGCTCGATCACCGCGTACCTGTCAAACATCAGCGAGGAGGATGTGCAGCGGGAGCGCGATGAGGTGCTCTTTGCAACGCCTGCGGATATCCGTGCGCTCGCACCGCTCGTGAAGAGCATTCTTGCGGACGACTGCCTGTGCGTCATCGGCAACGAGGATATGCTGACGAAGGAATCGGAGCTGTTTTTACATTTGGAGGATCTGTTTTAATGGGTGACACGAAAGAGAAGCTTAAATCCGGCTTTGTGACGATTATCGGCAGGCCGAACGTCGGAAAATCGACGATGATGAACTATCTGATCGGACAGAAGATCGCAATCACATCCAATAAACCGCAGACGACCCGCAACCGGATACAGACCGTCTACACGGATCCGGAGCGGGGGCAGGTCGTCTTTTTGGATACGCCCGGCATCCACAAGGCGAAGAACAAGCTGGGCGAGTACATGGTAAACGTCGCGGAGCACACGCTCGGGGAGGTGGATCTGATTTTGTGGCTTGTGGAGCCGTCGAACTTCGTTGGCGCGGGTGAGCAGCACATCGCAGAGGTGTTAAAAAAGGTCAAAACCCCGGTCATTCTGATCATCAACAAGATCGATATGCTGGAGAAGAAGGAACAACTGCTCGAATACATCGATACGTACCGGAAGGTCTACGATTTTGCGGAGATCATACCGGCGTGCGCGTTGCGCGGACAGGGCATGGACGACGTGCTCGACACGATTTTCAAATACCTTCCGTATGGGCCGATGTTTTACGATGCGGACACGATCACCGACCAGCCGGAGCGCCAGATCGTCGCGGAGCTGATCCGCGAGAAGGCGCTGCACGCGTTGAGCGACGAGATCCCCCACGGCATCGCGGTCATGGTCGACCGCATGAAAGACCGGGAGTACAAAAACCTCGTCGATATCGAGGCGACGATCGTCTGCGAGCGGGATTCCCACAAGGGCATCATCATCGGAAAGGGCGGCAGTATGCTAAAGAAAATCGGCACGAACGCCCGCTTTGAGATCGAGCGGCTTTTGGGCTGCAAGGTGAATTTAAAGCTGTGGGTCAAGGTAAAAAAGGACTGGCGTGACAGCGATATTTTGCTGAAAAATTTCGGATACCGGGAGGAGCGTTAACGCCGGGATGTCTGATTTCCACTTTTTATCTCGTATGGATCATTTGAGGGACGCATATGCTAGTGTATAGAAAAAATGATTACAAATACGAGAAGAGGGGGAAGATACATTGTCGGATGAAAAATGGAACCGGTTTGCGTCCACGGGGAGTGTGCGGGACTATCTGGAGTACCGCGCCTGCTTTTCCTGCGAGGAGACGGATGGTGGGCGCAGGATGAACAGAAAGAGAGAAGGGAGCTGTGAGGGAGCAAGGCAGCTCGGAGGAATGGGAATATGGGGCAGACCATCCTGCTAAATGGAATCGTGCTCTCGGCGATGCCCATCGGAGATTACGACAAGCGGCTCGTGGTGCTGACGCGGGAGCGGGGCAAGATCACGGTGTTTGTGCGCGGCGCGAGACGCCCGAACAGCTCGTTTGTGGCGGCGGCAAACCCGTTTGTGTGCGGGGAGCTTGAATTGTTTGAGGGAAAAAGCGCATACAATGCCTGTAAGATCAGTGTGAAAAATTATTTCCGCGAGCTGGCGGAGGATATCGGTACGGCCTATTACGGCTTCTATTTTTTGGAGCTGGCGGATTATTACGCGGTGGAAAATATCGAGTCAAAGGATATGTGCAATCTTTTGTACACGTCTCTGCGGGCACTCACAAAGCCGGCGTTTTTAAACCGGCTTGTCCGCCGTATCTGCGAGCTTCGGATGCTCGTACTCTTCGGCGAGTATCCAAACCTGTTCGAGTGCGTCTCGTGCGGGAAAAAGGAGGCGCTTACGCACTTTCACGCCGGGCGGCGGGGAATGCTGTGCGCGGGCTGCGGCGCGCTTATAGGCGGCATACCGGTGAACGCGTCGGCGCTCTACACGCTGCAGTTTATCGCGACTGCGCCGCTGGAAAAGCTCTACAGCTTTCAGGTGAGCGAGGACGTCCTCGTCACGCTGGAGCGGGTGATGGGCGAATACATGGAGCGGTACATAGATCGAAAATTCCACGCGCTGGAGCTGATGGAGATGAGCTGGAGCGGGCCATAATAGCGTCTCGGCGGCTGCGCGGCCCGGTGGAAGCATGCCCTTTGGGATGCAGCGCGGCGGGTTTACGCGATGTATACATACATTACGATAAAATGGCAGATGCTTCCCGCCATGACAAACAGGTGAAAAATCTCATGGCTGCCAAAATATTTGTGATGGCTGTTGAAGACGGGCAGCTTAAGTGCGTAGATAATGCCGCCTGCCGTATAGATGACGCCGCCCGCGACAAGCCAGGCGAGCGCGCCTTCTGGCATCGTGTGGACGAGCTGCGCCATTGCGAGGACACAGCTC
The DNA here is from genome assembly GCA_947086625.1 of uncultured bacterium. Lineage (GTDB taxonomy): Bacteria > Bacillota > Clostridia > Lachnospirales > Lachnospiraceae > W0P33-017. The sequence goes on from CAMTZV010000249.1 coordinate 3,396, forward strand.
CAGCCCATGCCGATGTATAAGATCGAGGATACCCATCTGGGGCAGTATACCCAGAACGCCTTGATGAGGATGCCGACAAGGGCGAACCCCCAGACGGTGGTGAGCAGGATCAGTCCTGTGTTTCCACGGAGCACGAGCAGGCAGACCGGTGTATAGCTTCCGGCAATCAGGACGCTGATCATCATGTGGTCTGCTTTTTTCAACAGGGTGTTGACGGACTTGGAGCCGTCAAAGGTGTGGTAGGCACTGCTTGCGGCGTAGAGCAGCACAAGGCTTGCGGCGTAGACTGCCATGGCGGCAAAAAACAGATGCCCCGGTCTGGCCGCGGCCTTTAACAGCAGCGGGGCGGCTGCCAGTATCGCCAGAATCATGCCGATAAAATGTGTGGCGGCACTGACGGGATCTTTTACGCGTGCACTCATTTTTTCTAACATAGTCGTTCCTCCTTTACGGATCAGGTGTCGTCTGCCCGCTTCCAGCGCGGGCATTTTGCTTTTTTTCCTGAAAAATACAACACGTAGTATCAAAAACTATATCTTATATATACCAATAATACAACAAGTGATTTAAAGATGCAAGCGGAATTTTCTGTAAGCGGGTCTGCGATATCCAGCCGGGAGCAGGCAGGCGGCTGCGGACAAAAACCGTTATAAAAATGCCAGCGCTTGGCGAGGTGTTTTCGAGCTTAGCG
>CAMTZV010000250.1 GCA_947086625.1 uncultured bacterium
AGGCCAAACGGCACAAACGCGGCCACGTTTCCCACCAGATTCAGGGTAACTGCCGCAAAGCCAAGCTGTCTGCGGTAAACGATAAACCGCCGGATCTCATGCAGCGGTCTCAGATTATATTGATAGGTCCGCTCCGTAAAGGTGCGCCCGGTCGATTCCGCAAAAAACAGGAAATACAAAAGCGCCGCCAGATACATTGCGAACAGGCACCAGCAAACCACGCGCGTGCCGTTCCCTTTCCGGTTTTTCATGAATACCAATACCTATACTTCCTTTACTCCATACTGTTTATAGTATTCATCAATCCGAGCCTTTAATTCATCATTTATGAGCACTTCCCCGCCCACCGGACGATTGTAGAGCGCCTCTGTCACTTCCGCCATCGACACGATTGCACGCCCCGGAAACCCGTAACGCTCCTCAATCTCGTCGAGTGCGCTTAAGCTGCCGCCAAGCCCGACCTCCATGCGGTTGAGCGACACGATCAGGCCGACGATCGTCACATCGCCCTGCGCCCGCACGATCGGAACCGTCTCCTCCATCGATTTGCCGGACGTCGTCACGTCCTCGATCATGACGATGCGGTCGCCGTCCCTGATATCGCCCCCGAGCAGAATCCCCGCGTCGCCGTGATCCTTGGCCTCCTTGCGGTTGGATGAATAGCGCACCTCTTTCCCGTAAAGCTTCGCGTATGCGATCGCCGTCGCCACGGACAGCGGTATCCCCTTGTACGCCGGGCCAAATAATACATCAAAATCATCACCGAAATTCTCATGAATTGCCCGCGCGTAATACTCGCCGAGCCGCATGAGCTGCGTGCCCGTCACATACGCGCCCGCATTCATAAAAAAGGGCGATTTACGTCCGCTCTTCAACGTGAAATCACCGAATCTCAACACCCTGCTCTCTACCATAAAGCCGATAAACTGCTCCTTGTAGCTCTCCATCCTCTCGTCCTCCCTTCAGACGCACCCTTCGATCACCGCTCTGCCCCGGCCCTTTGCAAACACCAGGCGCCGGGGTTGCTATCCTAGTGTAGCATAAACAGAAGGGATTTTCAAACGTTTTGTTGCCGCGCGGAAAAGAAATAATATCTCTGAAACCGGCGGCATTGCCCGCCCGGCCTCAGAGATATCTTTTGTCCAGGGTGTCAGTTTTGATTTTTCTCTTTGTAATCCCGTATCACACCAAGCGCCGGCAGCACGTTGCCGTCGTAGTCAAAGAGCGCCTGATTTGCCCACTCGTTGCCGCACGGCCCCGGGTCGTGGATGTATGCCAGCGAGGCGGGCGTCGCCCATCCGCTTCCGGGCATCGGGATCCACGCCGGCTCCCACCAGAAAAAGCCGCGGGCGCGGCCGCCGTCGACCGTCTCCATACGCTCCATGAGCGTTTTCATGAAGTCGGCCTGTCCCTGCCTCGTCATGGGAAACTCAATTTTTTCCACGAGCGCCGGCTTTGTGGCATAGCCTTTGCGCTCCCCGTCGGAAAGCTTTTCGTACGACCGGTAATCTTCCATTGTATAGCCCATGGACACCTCCGCGACAATCAAATCCTTGTGGAAGCGCTTCGCCATATCGTTCATGTTGTCAATCAGCTCATCCATCGTGACGTGCCAGAACGGATAGTACGACAGTCCGATGATGTCAAAATCCTCGCCCCGCTTCACATAATTGTCAAACCAGCGGCGATACAGCTCATTTTTTCCGCCGTTATCCAAATGGATCATAACCGGGAGCGCCGGATCACTCTTTCGTACCGCACGGATGCCTGCACTCACAAAGCGCGCGATATTGTCGTACTCAAAAACGCCGCCGTCCACGTCCAGACGGCCCTCCGGCCAGAGCAGCCCGTTTGAGAGCTCGTTTCCGACCTGCACCATCGCAACGTTTACGCCCTCCTTTTTGAAAAGCTCCATCGTATCAAGCGTGAAATCGTAGACCGCCTGCGCGAGCTCCTCCGCATTCATGCCCTCCCACGCCTTCGGCTTGAACTGCTTGCCCGGGTCGGCCCAGAAGTCGCTGTAGTGAAAATTCAAGAGCACGCCAAAGCCCTTTGCGCTCACGCGCTTCGCGATCGCAAGCGTGGTCGGCACGTCGTTTTCCCCCGCGCCGTACGATTCGTGCGCCGGGCCCCACGGGTCGTTCCAGATGCGAAGCCGCACGGCGTTCACGCCGTAATCCTTCATGATATCCAAAACGTCGCGCTCCCTGCCGCCGTCGTAGTATTTCGCGCCCAGGCGCTCCAGCTCCAGGAGCGTGGAGAGATCCATTCCTTTTACGTATTCCATCGTTTTATTGCTCCTTTCGATCTGTCCCAACCGCCGCGGATCGGGAACAGGGGCCGTCTCTCAGTCAAAATCAAACTTTGTGAACCGCTCATACATCGCGCCGTAGCGGACGCGCACCAGCTCGTTTTTCTCGAGCACGTCTTCTTCCGTGCCGCGGTACTGGCAGCGGATGCAGCTGTAGATGCCGGTGTCCTTATTGTAAAACATGTCGATATCCAGATCCCGCATAAAGCACGAGGGGCAGCGGAAATTTAATTTGCCTTTTGCAAGTTGAGCCATGTCGCAAATACCTCCTTGTCTGACATTTTCTTTTTGAAGCCGAGCTTGAACATCGGGGAAAATGCGTAGCCCTCCTCGATATACCCGACCGCGCCGCCGGTCTGCGTCAGAGACACCTTCGTCTCGATCGCGGGGATGAGGGCGCTGACCGCCTCCGCGTCCGCAGCGCTTGCCTCGCGGCACCGGTACTCGTAATTGATCGTCTTTTCCCGCGCGCCCTCACAGGAAAGTGTGATGCCCGTCATGTCCTCGGGATACTCGGTCGTGCCGTAGCAGGCAACCATGTACTCGTCCAATGTGACTTCCGCATCCGGGTCGCTCATCGAGAGGATCGTGCGTTCGATTTTGATATTCGACGCGCCCTCCTCAAAGTATTCCCTCGTCTGCAACGTAACCGTCAGACCGTGAAACTCGATCTCTACCGCATCGAGCGTGAGGATGCGTGTCCTGCCCTCCTCGGAAAAATGCGCGTGGGTCGGGGTGAGGCACAGATCGACCTCCTCGCCGTTGTAGCAAAGCTTCGCACTGCGCACGGTTCCCTCGCCCGCGTAGTGGGTAAAGTAGCCCGCGCGGTATTTCTCCTGAATCAAAAACGGGTAAGACGCGTCCTGCACATGCTTCGTGCCGATGCCGACCGGCCACTCCAGCTTCGCCGCATACGGGCGCAGATCGACGATCGCGCCGCCCTGATCCATGTTGACGCACGCCCGCATGTAGGGGTCGCAGTACCAGAAGAGCTGCTTGTCGGAGCCGTAGAGAATGTCGCGCCAGAGCGCGCACTCCGGCTCGGTGTAACGCTTCTCGTCCGTCACGCCCTTCTTCTTTCTATAATAATCCGCAAACTCCGACATCGTCATGTCGATGAGCTTTCCTTCTTCCTTGAGCTTGCCGTAGTACGCGCAGCCGTCGGTGTACGATTTGAGCAAAAGCTCGTAGGGCTGCTCCCAGCGGCCCATCTTGTTCATCCAGCCGGGGCCCACGAACATCATGTTGTAGGCGTAGCCGTTGTTGTATTTCGCGAGGTCGCGGTACTGGTCGATCAGATTGTAAAGATACGGGTATTCCCACGTCTTTGTGTCGTAGATCATGCCGCGCAGCACGTTCTGCGGATGCGTCCCGAAATTGGAGCCGTTGCCGTCGTAGCAGGCGATCAGATCGCGCGAGAGATGCGGGATCGCAACGATGCCCGAATCCTCCTCCTCGTTTGCCGCCGGCGCATGCGTGTTCTGCTTTGAGGGGATCCAGGGCGCCCACGGGCCGCCGTCAAAGAGCGTGTACCACGAATTGTTGCACGTGTGGTATGCCTTTGGGCCTTCCTCCCAGCACGTTGCAACCGCGCATTTGACGCTCGGGTACGTCTCCCTGATATAGTTCGTCAGATCGGCATCCATGTAATAGGAGCCGGTCGATTCGGGATAAAAGCCGAACTTCTCATAAAATTTGCCGAACACGTCGTCCACGATGGCCTTCTTGTCCTCCATCGAAAACATACAGATACAGAAATCCTTCGTCTT
>CAMTZV010000251.1 GCA_947086625.1 uncultured bacterium
TGTAATCTATCCGCCCAATTTTACCGGAAGTATCCGAAGCTATATCAGGCAGACAAAGCCGGATGCGGTGATATTGATGCTCAGCGAGCGTAACATCGATGCACTCGACAAACAGGGATGCATTCCACATACGGCAATGTTTGAGCTGGAATAAGGGGCTCATAAAGGAAATTTTCTGTGGATATGAGTGCAAACGGGAGCGGCCGGTCAATGGCAGCTCCCGTTTTTAAAGCATTACTTCTTCTTCACCGGAATCCAGATCTCCGTGTAGTAGTTGTCATCAAAGACGCCCTTCGGATAGTTGTTGGGGTTATCGTACATCTCGACGCAGTAGCCGCCCGCAAACTCGTAGTCCTTAAGAGCCGGGAGCCACTCGGAAAAGATCTTTTTGTCGACGCCCTCTAAGGCTTTCGGGAGCGCGCCGCGGCACGGGAATACCGCCCACGTAAACGCCGGAATCGTCCTTACCGTAAGCCCTTCGGCAATGTCGACTGCCGGATGGTAGAGATCCGCGATCAGATACTCAAATTTTTCCTGCCCCATCTGCGGGTCGATGTTGATGCCGAACATGCCGCTGATGTGTCCCTCGGCTCCGGAGGGGGCGTACTCCTGCCAGAAAGCGGAGACATCCCGCTCTGCATTTTCATAGCGGATTTCCCGCGATACTCCCAAAACCGTAAACGCTTCTTTTTTTGTGATTCGATAGTCCATTTTTTGACCGCCTTTCAGTGAGATTGTGAGCTGCAACGGCGCGAAGGCCCGAACCATGGTGCGGTTCCTTCGCACGGCGGAGGGCGTGTATCCGTGGAAGCGGGAAAAAGCCTTCGTGAAGCTGTCGGGGGAATCGTAGCCGTACTTTAGCGCGAGCGCGAGCACCGAGATATCGCTCGTGATCAGCTCCTCCCCGGCGAGAGAAAGCCTGCGGCTGCGGATGTATTCCGTGACGGAATAGCCGCATAGCATGAGGAACCCCCGGTGAAAGTAAAAGGGCGAGAGGTTGACATGAGCCGCCACGTCGTGCAGGGTGATTTCCTCGAGCATGTGGTTTTCCATGTAGTCGATTGCTTCTGTGATTGCCGTGATCCATTCCATGATGCGTTACCTCCTTTGTGATCTCAGTATACGACAAAAGGAAGGCGCTGTCCCGACCCGGACTGCTTTTGTCTGTCGGGAAATTTTGATTTGCGCAAAATTGACGGATGTGGTAAACTGTGGAAAAAGTAAACGTGGGAGGAAAAGCTGTGAGAGAACTGATTTTACCGGGAGACGATTACCGGATGAACTGGGTTGAGGGGCGCACACAGTGGGGCAGCGTCGCGTGCAAAGTGCCGCTTGCGGTGGAGAGGAGCGTGCAGCGGGACGGGGAGGTTTTGCGGGAGCGCTATGTGTTTACGAACAAAACCGACCGGGACGTGTTTGTGAGAGCCGGGGATATCGGCATCTACACGCCGTTTAACGACGATTACACGTCCGCCGGGGTGTGCATGACAAACCGCTGCCATGCGCACATCTGGTGCGGGGAGGAGGTCTCGTATGTCTTAGCGCTTCGGATGGGCGGACGGGGGCCGCACCTTGGAATGGTTTTGAACGAGGGGGCGTTGCGCGGCTACGGCGTGGAGCGGGAGCCGGAGAAAATGAGCAACGACCGCGGCGATTTCATTCTCTATCCGTCCCCGTTTTCGCTCGCGCCGGGCGAGCGCTATACGCTTGCGTGGACGCTGTTTGCGCACGACGGGAAGGAGGATTTTTTCAGAAAGGCGGCCGTCTGCTGTGAGAAATTTCTGGATGTGCGCGCCGAAAAATATGTGCTCTTTTGCGGCGAGCAGGGCAGGGTCACGGTGGCACCCGCGTTTGCCTTTGCGGATGACGCGGTGCACGTTTCCGTGAACGGAGAGGAGGCGGAGACGTCCGTACTTGACGGCGTTATCTCGTTTCAGACGGCCGCGTCTGCGCCGGGGGAGCTGTGCTGTGATATACGTGTGGGCGCCGTTCATACGCGGCTGCGGTTGCTTGTGCTGCCGGGGCTGCTCGAGCTGGCGGCGGGCCGCTGCGCGTTTCTGGCGAAGCGGCAGCAATATCACAGGGAGGGGAGCAGGCTTGACGGCGCTTATCTCATCTACGACAACGAGGATGAGGCGTGCTTTTACGCCCCGGAGTACGACTATAACGGAGGCCGCGAGCGCGTGGGCATGGGGCTTTTGATGGCGGCGTATTTGCAGCGCAGGCGGGACGGCGAAATGGAGCGCTCGCTTCTGCAGTATGCCGCATACGTTAAAAGGGAGCTTGTGGACGAGCAGACCGGCGAGGCATACAACGATTACATGTGCGACAACAGCTATAAAAGGTTGTACAACGCGCCGTGGTTTGCACTGTTTTACCTTGAATTGTATCAGCTCTACGGGACGCGCGCGTATCTGGACGTGGCGCATCGGATCGTGATGCGCTACTATGAAGAGGGCGGCGAAGCGTTTTATCCGATTATGCTTCCGGCGCTCGATTTGGATGCCTGCCTGCGCGCGGAGCATATGGACGAAAAAGCGGGCGAATTTGAAGAGCGCTTTATCTGTCATGCGGACTTTCTCGTCCGAACCGGCACGGATTACCCGGCGTCCGAGGTGAATTATGAGCAGAGCATCGTCGCCCCGGCGGCAGATCTTTTGCTTCAGGCGTATGAGCTGACCGAAGAGCAGTCCTATCTCGACGCGGCGAAAAAGCAGCTTGCGGTGCTGGAGCTCTTTTCGGGCGTCCAGCCGGACTATCATCTGAACGAGGTTGCGATCCGCCACTGGGACGGCTACTGGTTTGGCAAGCGCCGCATGTACGGCGACACGTTTCCGCATTACTGGAGCTCGCTTTCCGGGATCGTTTACCGGCGCTTCGGACGCATTTGCGGCGATGAGGCGTATATGGAAAAAGCCGAAAAATCGCTGCGGGCGTCGCTGAGCCTGATCGGTGCGGACGGGACGGCGAGCTGTGCGTATGTCTATCCGATGTTTGTAAACGGAAGGGCGGGCGGCTTTTATGATCCGTATGCAAACGATCAGGACTGGGGGCTGTACCTTGCGCTGAAAGAGCTGTCGGAATAATCGCTGCGGCACATTCCGTGACCGACAGCCCGTGGTTTGGATATAGAAATTTTCCGAAAAGGCCTTGCTTGTGACGCCGCGTCATGATCTATAATAGATTTCAGGAGGTAAAGGACTATGGCAAAATACAGGGCAATTCCGGACGGATATATGACAGTCGGCGAAGCCGCAAAGAAAATGGGACTCACGGTTCGAACGCTGCAATTTTACGACAAAGAGGGATTACTCTCTCCGTCGGCAGAGAGCGAGGGCGGGCGCAGGCTTTACACGGATAAGGATTTAGTGATGCTTCATCAGATTGTGTCCCTGAAATCATTAGGATTTTCTCTGGATGATATTAAGCGATGCCTGATTGCGCTGGAGACACCGGCGGATGTTGCAAATGCTCTTACGAAACAGGCTGACGGCTTACGGGAGAAAATAGAGCGGCTAACCGATTCCCTGAACGCAATCGAGCAATTAAAAGCGGAAGTGTTACAAATGCAGACAGTCAATTTTAAGAAATATGCGGATATTATTGTCAATCTGCAAATGAAAAACGACTCTTACTATCTCATTAAGCTTTTCGATGACGAGACGCTTGACCATATCCGTGATCGGTTTGACAGGGAGAGCGGTTTAGACTTTATGGACAGATTTAATCGCTTGAGCGATGAAATTATAGAACTTCAAAAGGGAGGCGTGTCCCCTGAAAGCGAGAAATGCCAACGGATTGTAAAAGAGTATTGGGGCCTGATTATGGAGTTTACAGACGGCGATATGAGTATGCTGCCGAAATTGATGGAAATAGGCAATATTGATACCGCTGCAAATGCGTGGGAGGAACGACAAAAAATTGTAAACGACTATTTAGAGCCGGCTTTGCAGGTCTACTTTTCAAGGCTCGGAGAAAATCCGTTCGAGGAGGTGGGACGATGAATTACGTGATACGGGTCAGCGGGTTAAGAAAAAGCTATGGCAGCCATGCGGTTCTGAAGGGGTTTGATTT
>CAMTZV010000252.1 GCA_947086625.1 uncultured bacterium
TGGATATGGACATGGGCGTCGGTGATCTTCAGATCAGAGAGGCTGTTCTGGGGGAGGTAGACATTTCCTGCGGCGCGGGCAGCGTGCGGATTGACCGGTGTACGCTCGGCGGCGATCTGGACGTCAGCGGCGGTGTCGGCGACGTGGATATCGGGATCGACGGCACGGAGACGGACTTCAACTATGAGCTGCAGTGCGGCATGGGCGAGCTGAGCGTGTTCGGGACGTCCTACTCGTCGCTTGGAAAGGAAAAGGAGATCGACAACGGTGCATCCTATACGATTTCGCTGGAGTGCGGCATCGGAAGCATCGACGTGCATGAAGCAAATTTATAACAAATTTATAATCACAGGAGGAAACTTTTATGGAGACAAAGAGACTGACAAAATCGGATGACAATCGTGTATTATGCGGCGTTTGCGGAGGCATCGGGGAGTATTTCAACGTTGACCCGGTCGTGATCCGGCTGCTGTGTGTCGTGTTGTGCTGCCTCGGCTTTTCGGGCGTGGTTGCCTACATCATCGCGGCGATCATCATACCGAGTAAAACGATGTAACGGTTTTCACAGTTGAAGAGGAAGGCATGTCCTGCGCGGGCATGCTTTTTTTGCAGGCAGGGAGAAAATCTCTCCTCCCCGATGGGGGAAATAGGGATTGCTATTCGGGTGGGATACCGATATAATTAGAAAAGACAGGTGGGTAGAGGGGTTTTGCAGATTGTTTTCATGGAGGAAGCATACAATGACAGATCATATGCTTGTTACAGTTCATAAATATCGGGAAGCTGTTGCACAGATTTTGGGAAACCGTCTGATAAAAATGGTTTTGTACGGCTCATATGCGAGAGGGGATTTCAGACAGGATTCGGATGTGGATATCATGATACTTGCGGATGTAAAACCGGAGGAATTGAGTGTTTATGCAGATAAAATCTATGATATTACCTACGATTTTGAAATGGAACATGGCGTGGAAATGAATCCTCTGATTCAGAATATACAGACGTATGAGCGCTGGAAAAATGTTTATCCGTTTTTTATGAATGTGGAGAGGGACGGTATAGCGGTATGACGCAGGAATTTTACGGAAGGGATCTGGCAAAGTATAAGCTTGAACGGGCACGGGAAGAGCTTGATACGGCGGTGTTTTTGTTTGACAATGAAAAGTTAAGGGCGGCAAACAACAGGGCATATTACGCAATTTATTACTGTCTGACGGCAGTGCTGTGCTTGGAGCCGATTGCATTTAAAAAGCATAAAGATACGATCGGGTCTTTTAATAAAAATTATGTCCATACCGGTCTGTTTCCGGGAGAAATAGGAAAAAGGATCGCAAAAGCGGCAAAGGTCAGACACGCAAGCGACTACGATGAATTTTATATTGCAGGCAGAGAGGAAGCGGAGGGGCAGATCCAGACAGCAAGGCTGCTCATTGATCTGGCAGATAAGTTTATTTTTGGATGACTTTTACAACCAGCCTTGAGAGGATATCATTATGTACCACATCGCAATCGTGGAGGACGAGGCAGCGTTTGCCGGACAGCTGCAAAATTTTTTAGAGCAGTACGAAAAAGAGAACAGCGTCAGCTTCAAGGTCTCGGTTTTCTCCGATGGGGGGGAGATTTTGGACGGTTACCAGCCGGTCTACGACCTCATTTTGCTGGATATCGAGATGCCGGGGGTGAACGGCATGGACGCGGCGGCGCAGATCCGCGCGTGTGACGACGAGGTCGTTCTGATGTTTATCACGAACATTGCGTCGTATGCGCTCCGCGGCTACGAGGTCGGGGCGCTCGACTTTATGATAAAGCCGCTCGCTTACGGCACGTTTGCGATGCGGCTTGCGCGGGCATTAAAGCGCGTACATAAGACGGACGGGCAGGTGCTGCTGCCGCTTCCGGACGGGGTGAAAAAGCTCTGTTACAGCCAGATTTACTATGTGGAGGTACAAAACCGCATCCTGCACTACCACACGGACGCGGAGGAATACTGCGTGCGCGGCACGATGCAGAAGGCGGAGGAAGCGCTCGAAGCCCACGGGTTTGCGAAGTGCAACCACTGGTACATCGTAAACCTGCGGCACGTCTCGGAGGTGAAAAAGAACACGCTCGTCGCAGGGCCGTATGAGCTTGAGATCAGCCGGCGGAACCGGACGCCGTTTTTGAAGGCGTTGGCGGATTATGTGGGAGGCATGTAGGATGGGCGTTGGAAATGACTGGATTTCGGCGGCGGCGCTGCTGTGCAGCGGCGTGATCTACGTGTATACGATCGAGGCGCGCATCGAGAACAAATGGCGGCTGCTTGGCCCAATCGCACTCTGGCTGCTCTTTGTCGCAGCCGTGCAGCGCATTCCCGGGGCGGGGGAGGGCGTGCCGGAGATTTTCGTCCGTCTGGCGGGCTATCTGTTTCTGGCTCATCTGCTGCACTCCTCAAAGGTACTGACGTGGTTTGCGGCGGCGTACTATGCGATCTGGGCATTTTTGTCGTGGCAGCTTTTGTACGAGCTGTACGTGGTCTGTGCGCGGTACGCGGACATTCTGACCGGCAGGGCGGCAGGCGCGCGCCCGGCGCTCGAGATCGCCGTCTTTGTGTGCGGCCATGTGATCGGGGCGTTTACGCTCGGCCGCTGGATTGCGGAGGGTGGGGAGAAAAAGGTCGGGCCAAGGCAGATCTCGTGGGCGCTGCTCTTATTTCTCGTGTTCCAGACGATGGTGTTCACACAACAGGACATGCGGGAGACGCCCGGCGACCTGTGGTGGCTGAACCGCTATCTCGTACAGCTCTTTTTGGCGCTCACGCTCTATCTGCAAAACGAGCTGTTCAAAAAGGGCGACCTGCGCAAGGAGCTTTACATGATGAACCTGCTCTGGAAAAAGGAGCAGGAACACTACCAGATCGCAAAGGAGACGATTGCGATCATCAACCAGAAGTGCCACGACTTAAAGCACCAGCTCTACGCCCTGCAGGGCGTCAGCGGGCAGGAGCGCGAGGATTATCTGAAGGAGATTGCGGACTCGGTTCAGATTTACGAGTCGCTCGTCAAGACGGGAAACGAGGTCTTGGACACGATACTGACCGAGAAGAGTCTGATTTGCAGGGAGCGGGGGATTACCGTCTCGTGCGTGGCGGACGGCGGCGGTATGGATTTTATCAACACGGTCGATCTGTACGCGATCATGGGAAACGCGATCGACAACGCGATCGAGGCGGTGGAAAAGATCGAATCGGAGGAATTCCGCTGTATCGACGTGCGCATCTACCGGAAAAAGCAGTTTCTTGTGATAAACGTCGTAAATCCGCTGGAAGGGCAGCTCGTGTACGAGAATGGGCTTCCGCTCACGACGAAGCAGGAAAAAAACGTGCACGGCTTCGGGCTCAAAAGCATCGAGTACATGGCGAAAAAATACGGCGGCATCCTGCGCGTGTGCGAGGAGGACGGATGTTTTTCGCTGACGGTGCTGCTGCCGTTTGCGTGAGAGTGAGCCGGGTATGGTTTGCGTGGCAGTCTGCACGTTGTAAACGCGTTGATGATATGTTATGATCGTAAAAAAGGAGAGTAAGCATATGGTTTATAATATAAATGCAATATTAAAGAGTTACGTGGAGGATGTGCATCAGTTATATGGAGACCAATTAAAAACTGTAATTTTGTACGGCTCTTATGCGCGCGGAGACTACAGGCCGGATTCAGATATTGACATTATGATATTGGTTACTTTGACGGAGGAGGAAATATGGGAAAAAGGGCATTGTCTTTCAGACATGACATTCGATTATAATTTTGATCTGAATCTCAACATTATGCCCATCGTGAAAAATATAGGGCATTTTAATAAATGGCTATGCGCCTACCCTTTTTATTATAACGTAAAAAAGGAAGGGGTTGAGTTATATGCAGCTTGATCTAAATGACGTAGGCGGTGCCAGAGAATTGGCTATGTACCGATTAGGCGTTGCGAAAGAAGATTTGGAGGCTGCTGAGACAAGCTTTGAACATAAGCAGTACAGGTCGACAAATAACAGAGCTTATTATGCGATTTTCAGAGCTATTTCGGCATGTCTGGCGTTGGAATT
>CAMTZV010000253.1 GCA_947086625.1 uncultured bacterium
CACCTGAATCGAAGAATCGGGGATGAGCTGCTTTAAGCCGTTGTATACCGTTGACATGGAGCCTGAGCCGTTGACCTCCACATAGGCTGCGCCGATATCCTCGCCGATGTAGTACACAAACTTCTGTGTGCCGGTGTAGTTGCCCATACCGTTGATCTCGATGACAACCTTGCCGCCGTACGTACACTCCGGTTTTCCGTCCTCTTTTTCGATCGCGGCGCTCTCCGCCTTGTACTCGATCGTATAGTCCTTACTCTGCGCCAGTTCCTGCTGATCCTGACCCATCTCGGAATCCCGAACCGTCATCTCCGGCTTGATCGATGTGGATACGGCCGGGTCGAACGGATAGGACTCGTTAATCTGGGAGTACAGGATCGTACCGCCCTCGGTCTGTACGATGCTCTTCGGTTTAATTGTAAAGGTGCGTGAAAACGTTCCGTCATAGTTCCCGCCCGGCGTCATCGTCACAATAACCTTTGCGGTTCCCGCGTCTTTATTGTCCTCATAGACAAATGTGTAATCGTCCTCCGGCCGAAGCAGCGCGTTATTACGCCCGTACATAACGCTGATCGCCGGCTTGTGCTGCTTCCCGTTGTATGTGCAGTCCGGCTCGCCGGAGTTGTCGATCATACAGTCGGAGTCCGCAGACGGGATAAAGTTAATCTTAATGTCGTTTGTGAGATCCTTCTTTGAGATCTCAATCGTAATCTCGCGTGTATTCTTAAAGTTTCCGATACCATTGATCCGCGCGTAATACGTTCCCTGCTTGGTCGGGATATAATACTGGCCGCTTTCGCTCAGAACACCGTTTGCCGCCTGTACCGGTCGGTTGCACTGCGCATCGCTAAAGTAATTGACGATCTCAAAATCCGAACCATATACCAGCTTCTTCATGCTTCCTGTCGGTGTCCGAAGCTGGACGTTCATCTGCTTGATAATCGCCTGCTCGGTCGCCTGATCCGTGTAGGTCATCTGGATCGGGTCAACTGAGATCTCCGCATCCTGAAGCGACCTTGCCTCGATCGTAAAATGGATCTCGTGCTTTCCTCCATAGTTCCCGATTCCCGAAAACGTGATCATCGGCCTGTTTACCGGATCGGATACGTTCAACGTATCGCCGTCGTAGTAGACCACGTAATCTACATTCTCCTTCAGCGTCTGGCCGTGGTCTTCCAGCACAATGCCCAGATCGTCTACCGTGTAGTGCTCTCCCTTGTACGGCACAAAGATATTCTCCACATTCGCGTGGATCGTACTCTTATAGCTTACCGTGCCGCCCTCGGCCGGAGGCGCGATATTGCCCGAAACGATCGAGAACGTCACGCCGCGCTGCGCGCCCTCCGTCGATCCGGACGCCCCCGTAAAATACGGGCAGTTTTTGATGACTACCGTACCGGTTCCCGCATGGATGTTGTTCTCATAGCCAACCTCATACAGGGAGGAATCCAGCGGAAGCTTCGCCAGGTACTCTTCATCCGTCGTTGCGTCTCCGTTAAAATCCAACGGGCAGTACAGCATGATCGGCGGCTGAATCTCATTGCCGGTGTACGGCCAGGTTACATTTTCCTTTGCCCGGTTCACATACTTCTGTGTCGCCGGATCCTGCATAAATACAACGAGCGAGGCGAGAGGGTAAACGATCTTAAAATCGTGATCCACCGTTCCCGAGTAATCTCCGATACCCCGCAGCGTAACAGTCGCGGTGCCGATCCGGTCATTTGCGGTATATCCGACAACCTCGTAGTCCGTGCCCATCCGCAGATCTTTCCCGTCTGCCGTTACCCGGAAATTCGCCTGTATTCCCGGTGCTGTCACAACGATCGGATTGTTCGGACCCTGATACTGAACCGAGTTTGACGGGCCTACGCTGATCGTCGCCGCGTTGATATCGTTGACAACGCGGAACGGAATCAAAATATCCCCATAGTAGCAGTGCGCGCCCTTCTGCGTGCCGACTACACGAACCGTCCAGTTTCCAACCGACGGATCAGCCGCGTCAAAGCCTGTAGGCCACCTGAGCTCATACTCTTCCGGATCGATCGAGCCAACCTCATCGATGGATATTTTATTCAATACCAGAAGGTCTTTATCCGAACCATTTGTTCCGTCATAAATCTTCAGCCATTCGGATTTTGTGACGATGCTGATTTGATCTTTATCGGCGTATCGCTTGATCAGGCTCTCCTCCGCCGTCTGCGCACCACTGATATCCGTGTACAGCTTAAATTTCAGCTTCGGCGTGCCGCTGTATCCGCCAATACCCTGAATCGTTACATAGTTGCTGTCTGCGGCTCCGGCGGTATAGTTCTTTCCATAACCGTTCGCAACAATTTCATAGTCAACACCCTGCACCAGCGGAACCGTACTGCTCTCCGATATCTTGTAGAAAATATCGAGCTGTGTCGGATTGATCGGCGTTCTCTGCGTCTCGGGCAGCATCGCCTGATCGCTTGTAATCAGAAGCTCCGACTGCTTCCAGTCGACATAAAACTGGCCAACCTGTGCCTCTTCCTTCGAGGGCGCCCACACCCGCTCCGGTTCCAGATCAACGATCCCGACGTCTACGCGCACATCCACCCGCTTGCCTGTGTAGTTTCCGATACCGGTCAGCGTATAGAACACATGGAATCCCGGGTCTTCACCGGCACTGACATCATTCGGGATAGGATCAAAGCCCTTGACAGGATCATTTTTCTGCGACTGCGTGTAATCCTTATCCTTCACCAGCCGGTAGCCGTCGTGTGATATTGTAAATTTCACATCCTTCAGGCTGCTGTAATCGACTCCGTTCGTCTCTACCTCAATGTCGTTGTCCGAGAGGTTCTTCCTCAAAACATGGTAAAGCGGCTTTCTGTCGTTCCCCTGATGATTGCCTTTTCCGACAATCGTGATCTGCTTGGAGCCTGCATTCAGCAAATCATTGTTTAAAACGATATTATTGTTTTCATCGTACTCGATACCATTGGTCGCCGTGATCTCATAATCCGTTCCAGGCTCCAGCGTCTTCCAGACAGCCGCGCCGCCGCTGGTCGCACCGGTCTTAAACCGCAGCGTCACAACCGGGGTCTGCACCTCGCGCGGAGAAAATGTGACGTCCTCCACCTTGATTTCAAAGTTGTCGTTGGTCGTCCATTTTGCCGGGGTAATATCATAAAAGTAACCCGAGCCCTCCACGCCAAGAAATGTCTCCGTTCTTCCGAAATACCCTTTTTCCGGATTTCCGACCGCTACGACAAAAATCCTTCCGACATCCTGAAGCAGCTTGTCATAGGTATCCGTACGCACGTAATCGACGGTATAATCCCCGTTCTCGTAGCTGACGCCCTGCACAACGTTGTGATTGCCCGCTTTCTCGCGCAGGGAAAATCCGGTCGGCGCCTGATCCGTTCCATTATAAGGCACCTTGTAGTTTGTGATGCCGCTGATCGCGCTGTCGATCCGTACAATATGGCCTGAAATGTCCGTACCGCATGTGACATCGGCGGCTGTTTTGGTGCCCTTGTAGGCGTTCAATCCGGTGATCGTCACACGGTATTTGCCCGCGCGCTTTAAGCCCGTAATCGAATTCGTACCCGTCGTATAATAGTCCACCGCCGCGGAATCTGTCGACTGCAATTCCTCCCAGTTCCCCGTCTTATCGTTATAATACAGAATCTTTTGAATCTCGTAATCCGTCCCCAGCGCCAGCTTTCGCTTGTCGCTGCTGCGGTTGTCGTCTGTTACATTCAGTGCCAGCGTATACGACGGCGTTAAGTTTGTCGGCCTTGTAATATCAAATTTGACCCCGCTGCTGTCCAGACCGCGGCTTATGATCGTAAATCTGATATCCTTCTGGCCTGTGAAGTTTGTTGTCTTATCACTGGCTTTTACATGAATGATCGCCGATCCGGTCGCCGCGGATATCTGTGTATTATTCTCATAAGTTACTACATAATCCGACGGCTTCATGTACGACGGTATGCCGGTAATATCCGGCTCGGTTGCACCGCCGCTCCACTCGACCTCGTTATTTTCATTCGTCTGAGCCGGGTCAATGATGATCGGAAGGTCTGCAATATTACA
>CAMTZV010000254.1 GCA_947086625.1 uncultured bacterium
ATATTAAAGATTGCCAAATAACGCCGACTGACGAGCGTTGTTATCTTGAAACATTTGGCAAACTTTATTGCTCGTGAGTATAAAAGCATTTGTAATGGATATTGATTTGACGGATGAAGGCGACCATTTTGTTGAAAATGCGGCGGCGTTCATCAACTGACATATTTGCATAGACTTCTTCTTTGCGAATAATGGGGCCTGTATGGATGCAGAGATTTTCAAGATTCAGGTATGAAAGCTCCTGATGCAGTTTTGAAATAGCGGGTTGAACATTTTCTTTCTGATTGTGGAAAACCATGGTGATTATGTAGTAGGGCGAGCGGCGGTCATATTCACCGAAATCACCGGATTCATCTATGAAAATGCTGAGTTCTTTCAATAAGCTGTCACCTCTGTTTCTTTTGTAAAAAATTGGCGGGGAACTTCCCCGCCTGTGATGGACCTGGGTCCTGCGACCAGCCCAATAGAAATCTTTGATTTCGTTTTCTGTAGTATATACTAGTTTCACAGAAAATGCAAGAGGAAAATTAAAAATTGATATATTTATGACTTTATGACTTTCAAGGAAGCTTACAGTAAAGGAGAAAAATTTATGGCACAGCTATGGGGAGGGCGCTTTACAAAAGAGACAGACCAGCTCGTCTACAACTTCAACGCGTCCATTACATTTGACCAAAAACTGTTAAAGCAGGATATCGAGGGCAGCATCGCCCATGTAATCATGCTTGGCAGGCAGGGCATTTTGACAAAGGAGGAATCGGACGAGATCGTGGACGGACTCTGCGGCATTCGCGCGGATGTGGAAAACGGCGCGCTTGCGGTCGGAAACGAGTATGAGGATATCCACAGCTTTGTGGAGGCGACATTGATCGCGCGCATCGGCGACGTTGGGAAAAAGCTTCACACGGGCCGCAGCCGCAACGATCAGGTAGCGCTTGACATGCGCCTTTTCACAAGACTTCAGGTATTGGAGACGGACGATCTCTTAAAGCAGCTTCTTGAGACAATCCTAAAGCTCATGGAGGAGCATGTGGAGACGGTCATGCCGGGCTTTACGCATTTGCAGAAGGCGCAGCCGATCACGCTGGCGCACCATTTGGGCGCTTATTTTGAGATGTTTAAGCGCGACCGCGGACGGCTGCATGACATCTATGTACGTATGAATTACTGTCCGCTCGGCTCGGGCGCGCTCGCGGGCACGACGTATCCGCTTGACCGGGAGCTGACCGCGGATCTGATGGGCTTTTACGGGCCGACGTTAAACAGCATGGACGGTGTATCGGACCGGGATTACCTGATCGAGTTTTTGTCGGCGGCGGCGACGATCATGATGCACCTGTCGCGGTTTAGTGAGGAGATCATCATCTGGAACTCGAACGAATACCAGTTTGTGGAGATCGACGATGCCTACAGCACGGGCAGCTCGATCATGCCGCAGAAGAAAAACCCCGATATCGCGGAGCTTGTGCGCGGCAAGACCGGGCGCGTATACGGAGCGTTGCTTGCGTACAATAAGGACATGCAGGAGGATAAGGAGCTTTTCTTTGACGCGACGGATACGGTGAAGGGCTGCATCGCGCTCTTTGACGGGATGCTCGCCACGATCAAATTTAATAAAGAGCGGATGTATGCTTCCGCAAACGGCGGTTTCACGAATGCCACGGATGCGGCGGACTATCTCGTGAACCACGGCGTGCCGTTCCGCGACGCGCACGGGATTATCGGAAAGCTTGTCCTGTATTGTATAGAGCAGAACAAGGCGATCGACGCGCTCTCTCTGGACGAATTAAAAGCGGTCAGCCCGGTGTTCGAGGCGGACGTTTACGAGGCCATTTCCATGAAGACGTGTGTGGAAAAGCGTCTGACCATCGGCGCGCCGGGGCCGGAGGCGATGCGGGCGGTCATTGAGATCGAGCGCGCCTATCTCGCCGAGGAGTGGGAGATCGGCTGCGGGGAGGAAGGCTCGGATGCCTGTGAGGATGATTAGAGCCAAGACGGATGTCTTTTTTGGAGGAATAGGCGATGTTCTGGGATAAAATCGCGGGTTTTTACGACCTGTTTGAAACCGTCTATAACGGAAGCGTGTACCGGGCGCTTGGGCAGAAGGTGGCGGCGGAAATCGGGCCGGACGATCTCGTGCTCGAGTGCGCCTGCGGTACAGGCGCGATCAGCCGTGATATCGCGAAAAACTGCAGGAAGCTGCTCGCAACGGACGCTTCCGCGGAAATGCTGAAGCGCGCCGCAAAAAAATGCCGGGGCTGCGGCAACGTGACGATCCGGCGCATGGATATGGCGCACATCCGGTGCGGCGACAACCGGTTTGACCGGGTGGTGGCGGGCAATGTTATCCATCTGCTGGAGGAGCCGCGCGCTGCCCTCGCAGAGCTCGTGCGGGTGTGCAGGCCGGGCGGGAAAATCGTTATTCCGACCTATATCAATGCGTTCTCCGGTGTCAATCAAAAAGCGGTTCGTCTGCTGGAGGCGCTCGGCGTGGATTTCAGACGGCAGTTTGACATGGATTCGTACCGGCAGTTTTTTGCAGACGCGGGCTACCGGCATGTGGACTATGAGGTGATCGACGGGAGAATGCCGTGCGCGCTTGCGGTGATTGCGAAGGATTTTGTATAAAATTTTCCTTGCTTTTTTGTGTATTTTGTATTAGTATTAGACGGAAAATACAAATGTCCGCATGTGGCGGACGACAGGAACGAGGAGAAAAAGGAGATTTACAGGTTATGAGTGAGAAATTAAGAGTCGGGATTTTGGGCGGAACCGGGATGGTCGGTCAGCGTTTTATTTCTATATTGGAAAACCATCCGTGGTTTGAGGTGACGACGATCGCGGCGAGCGCGCGCAGCGCGGGGAAGACGTACGAGCAGGCGGTCGGCGGTCGCTGGAAAATGGCAACGCCGATGCCCGAGGCCGTGAAAAATATTGTAGTAAAAAATGTAAACGAGGTGGAAACGGTCGCAGCCGAGGTGGACTTTGTGTTCAGCGCGGTGGATATGACAAAGGATGAGATCCGGGCGATTGAGGAGGCATATGCAAGGACGGAGACACCTGTCGTCTCCAACAACAGCGCCCACCGCTGGACGCCGGACGTGCCGATGGTTGTGCCGGAGATCAACGCACACCATTTTGCGGTCATCGAGTCCCAGCGCAAGCGCCTTGGGACGAAGCGCGGCTTTATCGCGGTAAAGCCGAATTGCTCCATCCAGAGCTATACGCCGGTGCTCACCGCATGGAAGGAGTTTGAGCCTTATGAGGTTGTGGCGACGACGTATCAGGCGATCTCGGGCGCGGGTAAGACGTTTGCGGACTGGCCCGAGATGGAGGGCAATATCATCCCGTATATCGGCGGCGAGGAAGAGAAGAGCGAGAAGGAGCCTTTGCGCGTCTGGGGCGAGGTAAAGGACGGCGTGATCGTTCCGGCGACGACGCCCGTGATCACGTGCCAGTGTGTGCGCGTTCCGGTTTTGGACGGACACACCGCGGCGGTGTTTGTGAAATTCAAAAAGAAGCCGACGAAGGAGCAGCTCATTGAAAAGCTGCACGCATTCCGCGGCCTGCCGCAGGAGATTCACCTTCCCAGCGCGCCGAAGCAGTTCATCCGGTATTTAGAGGATGATAACCGTCCGCAGGTGCGCATGGATGTGAATTATGAGAACGGTATGGGTATCAGCGTGGGCCGTCTGCGCGAGGACAATGTGTACGACTGGAAATTTATCGGTCTTTCGCACAACACGCTGCGCGGAGCGGCGGGCGGAGCCGTGCTTTGCGCAGAGACGCTCAAGGCGCAGGGGTATCTTATAAAAAAATAACAGTTCAGCCCGCGCCATATGATTTAATTTTAAAAAATCCATTGTACAAAAGTTAAATGTTGTTTATAATAAATGGGAGGTCGCTTGCGGCTTCCCGTTTGTTTTACATTATGATACCCTTGTCAATCAGGGTATGTATTCTTATGATAAAAAGGAGAGCTTCTATGATTGTCAGAACGGCGCAGATTCGCAGCTTACATGCAAACTATGAGGCACAGGGGAACAGCATTGTATTAT
>CAMTZV010000255.1 GCA_947086625.1 uncultured bacterium
AGCCGGAAAGTCCGCGAAGCGCAGATCCTTCTTGATGTTGATGATCGCGTCCAGCCGGAAGCCCGCGATGCCCTTTTCCAGCCACCAGCGGATCATCCGGTAAATTTCCTGGCGAAGCGCAGGGTTTTCCCAGTTGAGATCGGGCTGCTCCTTTGCAAACATATGTAAATAGAAGAGATTGTCATAGCCCGGCAGCTTTTCCCACACGCTTCCGCCAAAATACGAGCGCCAGTTGCACGGCGGCGCGCCGTCCTTTCCCTCCCGGATGTAGAAATAGTCCCCGTACGGGCCGAAGGGGTCTTTGAGCGCCTCCTGAAACCACGCGTGCCGGTCGGAGCAATGGTTCACGACGAGATCCATCACGATCGCGATCCCGCGCTTTTTTGCCTCCGCGATCAGCTCGTCCATGTCCTCCATCGTCCCAAACGCCGGATCGATCGCATAGTAGTCCGAGATGTCATAGCCCTGATCGACAAACGGCGACTGGTAGACCGGGGAGATCCACACGATCCCGATGCCAAGCTCCTTTAAATGATCCAGCTTTGTGATGATCCCCCGCAGATCCCCGATCCCGTCTCCGTCCCCGTCCATGAAGCTCTTCGGATAGATCTGATACGCCGCCTTGTCATGCCACCATTTTTTTTCTAACATTTCGTTGTACCTCGCTTTTCATTTCTCTATGATTCTGTTATTATAAATCTGAAAAGCGCAATTTTCTTCTATTTTTGCACTGTTTTATTGCACAATCCTGCGGTTTATAAGAAAAGGAGCACGTCCATGGCAGCAAACGTACAGTGGGATCAGTCCCAGCTCAGGGAAAAGGCGTCGCACGGCGACGTGTTTTTCCCGATCCAATATTACTCCACCTCGCTCATCCCCCTCTATCCCGGCGTGCCGATGCACTGGCATCCCGAGATGGAGCTGACGATGATCGCGCAGGGCAGCGCGCAATACTCCATCGACTTTCAGGATTTTCAAGTCTCGGAGGGCGATTTTATCTGCATCCAGCCGAACCTGCTCCACGCCGCAAGCATATCGCCGAAGGGCTCCATGCGCTCGGACTCGTTCGTGTTCCACTTAAATTTGCTGACCAGCTTTTCGGCCGATCTGTGCGCCCTGCGCTTCTTTTTGCCCATCACGGAGGGCCGCCTTAGGCTCCCGCAGGTCATCCGAAGCGGCGATATGTTATATTCAGATTTAAAAAATGGGTTTTTATCCCTCACAGACTGCTGCAATCAAAAAGCTCCCTGCTATGAGCTGGAGCTGAAGGCGCTCCTGTTCCATCTGCTTGGCATTCTGGCGCGCTTCGCGCAGGCCGAGCCGGAGGCGTCCGGACAGACCGGCAGCGACCGCCTGCGAAGCGTTTTTTCCTATGTGCGCGAGCACTACGCGGAGGAGATCACCGTGGAGGACGCGGCTGAAATCTGCCACATCACGCCCTCGCACTTTATGCACTTTTTTAAGGAAAAGAGCGGCATGACCTTCAACCGCTACCTAAACCAGTACCGGCTGAACCAGTCCGCCCTGCTTTTAACGAAGGGCGTTCCCGCCGCCGAAGCCGCCTTCGCCTGCGGTTTTAACCATCTTCCGTATTTTTACCGGCGGTTCCGGGAATATTACGGCATGACGCCGCGCCGGTTTCAGGAAAAGGCGCGCTGAGCACTGCAAGCGTCACCCACGTCCCAGACACACCGTCGTCATGTCATGGTGCACCGCCTTTAAAAACGGCCCGAACACGTCCTCCGTGCGCAGCTTCAGGCTCACCGTATTGACGCACGGATGGCAGCCCACATATTCGGCCTGCAGCAGATCCTCGTCCACGAGAAGCCGCACACGGTTTTTTGTATCATTCATCAGACCCATCACGCTCACCGAGCCGGGCGTAATGTCCAGAAATTCTTCCATATAAGAGGCGTCCGCAAAGGAGAGCCTTGCGCTCCCGATCTGCGCGGACAGCTCCTTTGTGTGAAACACCTTGTCCCCCGCGAGCATCAGCAGAAAAAACTGTGTCTTCTGTCGGTTGCAGAGAAACAGATTTTTGCAGATCTGCGCGCCCAGCGCCTCGTCGATCTTACTGCAGCCCTCCATTGTCATAACCGCACCGTGGTCGATGCGCCCATACGCAATGCCAAGCTCATCCAGCAGGTCATACACCCGCAGCTCCTTTTCCATGCGTCCGTCCGCCGATGCGGGACGCCCTTTTTCCAATGTCAGCTTCATATTCTCCTCCCCGTGCAGCAATTCCGCCCGCCGCCATTGACAGCGCGCAAGTATTCTTATATTATACTTTTATACAAGGTGTCAGATAAACCTGCCACTTTGCATGGCAGGATGCACACAGCTTGATTGTACCCGAAGCCTGTAAAAAATGCAAACACATTGGTTACTGCTCAGCACGGAAGCGGCCGGTGTGAATTGTAACATCAGGAGGCAACTATGTTTATACAGCATAATCTGAGCGCTGCCACGGCAGACCGAAATCTCAAAGGCACGGATCGGAACTTAAGAACGGCCGTCGAACGGCTTTCCACCGGATACCGCATCAACGCCGCGGACGACGACGCGGCGGGGCTTACCATCTCCGAAAAAATGCGCTGGCAGATCCGGGGCTTAGAGCGCGCCTCGGAAAACATCCAGGACGGCATCTCGCTGGCCCAGGTAGCCGACGGCGCTCTCACGGAGGTCCACTCCATGCTTGACCGGGCAAAGGAGCTGGCCGTCCAGTCGGCGAACGACACGAATACGGAAACCGACCGGATCGCAATCCAAAGGGAGATCGACCAGATCCGAAGCGAGATCAACCGCATCAGCACCGACACGCAGTTTAATGACCTGCGCATTTTCAAGCCCACCAAGACGCCCGAGATCACCGGAAGCCCCGCCGACATTCTCGTATACCACGAGGACTATAACGGCGGCGTGCGCGAGGGCGGCATCATCTACAGCGGCAAGCGTTACGCTTACGAGGACATGGCCAATCTCGCATACGATGCAAACGGCAACATCAAAAGCGGGACCTATCCCGTCAGCGTTTACGCGGAGGACGGCATCACCCCCATCGACATCAAACTGATCTTTGACGGCGGGGACCGTGTGCCAAGCGGCAGGGAGTACGAGCTTGACCCGCGAAACGACGGCATTTACATCGATCTGGTTCGGCACGACTGGTCGCAGGTCAAAGACGCGTCCGGGACGAGCCTTGACCCTGCAAACATTATACCCGGAAAATATTCCTTCCAGCACGCGGGGCTTACGATCGCCTTCGACGTAGAGGAGGGCATGGATCTCAATTCGCTGACCGAGAGCCTGAAAAAGGACGGTCTCACAACCTACATGCTCCGAAGCACCGACGTGACGACGCAGACCCCGTATGTAACGCCGGGCCTCGAGATCACACCCTACAAGCTGTCGGTCGAGCAGAGCAAACAAAACCTGATACCGGCCAATAAAAACAGCAATCAAAATCCATACCCGGGCGCATACCGGATGTACGCGGACGACACGGAAATCTATATGTACCTCCCCGCCAGCAACAGCCCGGACGGCCAGATGCATAAATTTACATCCATCACCTGGGCAGACCTTGGTCTGACCGAATGGATGCGTTACCAGCCGGGCGCAAACCCCGAGTGGGTCAACCCGAACAACAACGTATCACAGGGCGAACGGCCGTCCGGGTATCAGTATCACGACCCGATCACGGGGATCACGCTCCCCTTTACGATCGACTCCGAGGTGAGCAAGGGCGAAGTGATCAATGCGATCAACGACTGGAAGATCGAGATCAATACGGACAACCGGATGATCTTTGAATCATCCGGCGCCGGAAACGCTGCCATCACGCCCGGCAGCCACTCCCCCGAGCTTGATTCCTATGGCACGCAGTATGACATGGGACGGGATATGTCGGGGCAGATGACGCTCGCCGCAAATACGCCGATCACCTACACCGGCGACAGCCTCTCCTATGCGATGGCGGATGCCGGCGGCAAAACGTACACCTTTACGTCCTCAGGGGTCGACGGCACGCTGCGCAATCAGGTGCAGAGCGATCT
>CAMTZV010000256.1 GCA_947086625.1 uncultured bacterium
TTACCGCATGAAATCCGGCTACTTTATTGCGAAAAGATTTTATTCCTCAACGCTGAGGCGTACGACAACGAGACCTACGACCCCGCGGCGGACACGTTTTACAATGACGCCGAGTGGGAGGAGATGACCTGGCATTTCGCGTGCTCGACGGGGGAGACCTCGACGTGGGCGAAGGCGGGCCGCTACTTCGGCGCGCTCATGGAGGAGTCCACGGGCGGCAAGGTGAAGGTCGTTGTGGACGGCTTTTCGGATCAGCTCACGAACGGCTCGCAGCCGGACGGCATCTCGGCGCTCGTGGAGGGCGATCCGGTGCAGCTCTCGATGCACTCCAATCTGATCTACTCGTCATTTGACGACCGGTTTAACGCGGTGTCGCTGCCCTATATTTTTGAAAACTATGACGATGTGGACGCAAAGCTTGACGGGGAGCCGGGCGAGAAGATGCGCGAGATTTTAGAGGGCATGGGCTTAGAGTGCCTTGGAATCGCGGAGAACGGCTTCCGCCAGCTCACGAACTCGAAGCGCCCGGTGGCGTCTGCGGACGACTTAAACGGTCTGAAGATCCGCGTGGCGGGCTCGAACCTGCTCATGAAGTCCTACGAGGACTGGAAGGCGAACGCGACGAACATGAACTGGTCGGAGACGTACACCGCTTTACAGCAGAACACGGTCGAGGGGCAGGAGAACCCGCTGCCTGCAATCGCTTCCGCGTCCGTGCAGGAGGTACAGGACTACATTTCCCTGTGGAACGCATACTACGACTGCCTGTTCTTCTGCATGAACGGCGAGATTTACGACAGCCTGACCGACGCGCAGAAGGAGGTCATCGACGCGAACGGCCAGAAGGCGGTCGAGTACCAGCGCATGATCAACCGCTACGAGTGCGATCAGCTGATTGCAGACTGGGAGGAAAACGGCGTGATTGAGGTGCTGCACACCGAGGACGTCGACGTGGAGAGCTTTAAAAATGCCACAAAGGATGTGCCGGAGTGGTTTATCGACCAGCTCGTGAACACGGACGGCTTTGCGAAGGAGGAGGCGGAGGCTTTAGTGAACGCCTTTACCGCACGCGCCGTCGATGTGGAGGCATACGACAACGAGCAGTACGACGCGGCAATGGACGCGGCGGCAGCGACGGACGGCTGGGAGGAGATGACCTGGCACTACGCGTGCTCGACCGGAGAGACGTCGACGTGGGCGAAGGCGGGCCGTTACTTTGGCGCGCTCATGGAGGAGTCTACGGGCGGCAAGGTGAAGGTCGTCGTGGACGGCTTTTCGGACCAGCTCACGAACGGCTCACAGCCGGACGGCATCTCGGCGCTCGTGGAGGGTGATCCGGTGCAGATTTCGATGCATTCCAATCTGATCTACTCGTCGTTTGACGACCGCTTCAACGCGGTGTCGCTGCCCTATATTTTTGACGACTACGACGACGTGGACGCAAAGCTTGACGGTGAGGCGGGCGAGAAGATGCGCGAAATTTTGGAGGGCATGGGCTTAGAGTGCCTTGGAATCGCGGAGAACGGCTTCCGCCAGCTCACGAACTCGAAGCGCCCGGTGGCGTCTGCGGACGACTTAAACGGTCTGAAGATCCGCGTGGCGGGCTCGAACCTGCTCATGAAGTCCTACGAGGACTGGAAGGCGAACGCGACGAACATGAACTGGTCGGAAACGTACACTGCCCTGCAGCAGAACACGGTCGAGGGGCAGGAGAACCCGCTGCCCGCGATTGCCTCCGCGTCCGTGCAGGAGGTGCAGGACTACATTTCCCTGTGGAACGCGTACTATGACTGTCTGTTCTTCTGCATGAACGGCGAGATCTTTAACGGCCTGACTGACGAGCAGCAGGCGACCGTGCGCGAGAACGCACAGAAAGCGGTCGAGTACCAGCGCATGATCAACCGCTACGAGTGCGACCAGCTCATCGCGGACTGGGAGGAAAACGGCGTGATTGAGGTGCTGCACACCGAGGATGTGGATGTGGAGAGCTTTAAAAACGCGACCGCGGATGTTGCGGACTGGTATGTAAAGCAGCTCGTGGACGGCGGAACCGATGAGGCCGAGGCGAGAAGCCTTGTGGAGGCGTTTACGAAGTAAAAGAAAAAACGAACGAAAAAAGGGACACGCTCCCGGCGAAAACCGGGGAAGTGTCCTTTTTTATGCGCAGGCCCGCATAGGAAAATTTGCTGCTAAAGCAGCATGCGGGCCGCGCGGCGAGCAGGGAGAAAAGCTCCCCTGCTCGATTGCGCCCGCACCTTATATATGCAAATTTTCATTTGGGGGGGTCATCCAGCCGGTACACTTTAAAATGGAGCGGTCGCTGGCAAGCGTCAGCTCCTTGCGGTAGTTCGAGGGCGTCATGCCCACGATCTCGGAAAAGTGACGGTTAAAGCTGGAGACGGAGTGGAAGCCGACGTCCTCGGAAATGTCGAGGATCGGCTGCTCCGTCGTGCGCAGCATTGTGGTCGCATGGGTGATGCGGATGCGGTTTAAATACTCGAGCGGCCCGAAGCCCATGATCGAGGAAAAGAGCCTGCGGAAATGTGTCGGGCTTAAATCGCACAGCTCGGCGAGCCTGTCCATCGGGAAGTCGAGCATGTAGCTTGTGCGTATGTAGTGGAGCGCCGGGGCGATGGCGAGCGAGTTTTCACTGTGCGCCACGTCCGAGCCGCCCTCCTGTTCAATATAAAAATTCATCAGCTTCACAATGAGAGAGAGCATCAGCCCGCGCACGGAAAACTGATAGTTGCTCTCTTTTTTCTGCATTTCATCGATGATCGACGAGACGAGCCACGCGATATCAGGGTATGCCTCGGAGGAGAGGATCGCATGGAACTCACGGATCATGCGCGAGAGCACGTCGTGGTTGCCGATGACCTCCACCGGGAAATACGGGAAAAACAGCTCCTCCACATTGACAAAAATATAGTGCCACATGCTCGCCGTCCCGGGCGCGGAGTAGGTCGTGTGCGGGACGTTGCTCGCCACAACGGTGATATCGCCCTCGTGAAAGGGCAGCTCGTTGCCGCGGAAGCGCATGATGCCGCTGTCGGAGTCGCAGCGGCCGATTTCCAGGCAGTTGTGGAAATGAAGCGTCCGGGACGGCACGTCGGAGATGCGCCACTCGTCGCCTCCTAAAAGAATCAGAGGGAAGCTGGCGGGCAGAAGGTAGTTGCGGTATTCGATATCCGGCTGTTTGGGCTTAGACATAAAAACCACTCCTTTCATTTTCAACCACGGGTAAAATCTGATTTCATTATACAATGTGTACAAAAACAGGTCAACAAAAATATATAAAGTACACAAACTGACAAGGAAATGATTTTCAAAATGGTCGAAATTGCAAAGTTTTGGCAGGAATGAAAATGGAAAGAGAGGAAGGATTTCGCTATAATGGCATTATCACTCAAGTCGCAAAGGAGTAAAAAGTATGAAAGAAAAAAAGGGAGCACAGGCGGCCGTACCGAAGCGGGGCAACGCGAAGGCAGCGGCAGCGCCAAAGCGCAGGGGCAACCTGGCGTTTTACATGAAAAAGAACTGGCAGCTTTATGTTCTGATCCTTCTGCCGATGCTGTTCATCTTCGTCTTTAAGTACGGCGCGTATGGCGGACTGACCATCGCATTTAAAGACTACAAGGTGGCAAAGGGCTTTGCAGGCAGCGATTGGGCGGGATTTGAGATTTTCCAGAAGATCTTTGCCCACCGGGATTTCGGCAAGGCCGTGAAGAACACGCTGTTTGTCAATGTGCTGGATCTGGCTTTAAGCTTTCCGATGCCGATCATTCTGGCACTTTTGCTGAACGAGATCCGCGTGAAGTGGTTTAAGAAGGTTTCGCAGACGCTTCTGTATCTGCCGCACTTCCTCTCATGGGTCATCATCGGAGCGCTGGCATATCAGCTCTTCTCTGTCAGCAACGGTGTGATCAACGCGCTGATCGCGAACGCGGGCGCAAGTCCGATCCCGTTTTTGCAGGAGGATACGTGGTGGCTTATTACATATCTGCTGATCGGTGTCTGGCAGACGATGG
>CAMTZV010000257.1 GCA_947086625.1 uncultured bacterium
CGATGACCTGCCCCACAATAAACTGCCAGAGCGGCGTCGGGGAGATCATCACCTGGTCGAACGCCTTCTCGTAAAGCCGCTGTACGTTCAGATTCTGCGCGATCGCGTTAAAGCTGCCGTTCATCGTCGTGAGCGATACCACGCCCGGGATCAGGAAATTCAAATACGGTTCTCCGTGGGACATCGTCTGCACGCCAAGCCCGAAAACGATCAGATACATGAGCGGCGCGATCATCGCCGCCAGCGTGATCTTGTAAAAATCGCGGCAAAACTCCCGCCATTTTTCCCAGAGGATCGTCACAATCCCCATCACGTCACCTCCCGCTCCACAAACACATCCTCGAGCGTTGTCCCGCGCAGCGCGCACGGCCCCTGCTGTGCGGACAGGTACGCGATCGCCCGCTCCCGGTCCACAAAAAAGCGGCTGCGTGTGCTCTCTGGCCCATGGACATCCACCGCGTGCGCCCCAAGCGCTTCTATCATATGCTGCGGCGAATCCACGGCCTGAAGCTGCCCGCGCTTTAAAAACGCCACGCGGGAGCACAGCGTCTGCGCCTCCTCCATATAGTGTGTGGTAAGTATGATCGTCAGATTCTGCCCGTTGAGCCGGCGCAGAACATTCCACATCTGCCGCCTTGCAAGCGCATCCATACCCGCCGTGGGCTCGTCCAAAAGCAGTATCTTCGGCTCGGTCAAAAGCGCCCGCGCCACCATAAGCTTTCGCTTCATACCGCCTGAAAGCCTGCGCGCCGTGCGCTTTCTGTACGGGTCAAGCCCGCAGAATGCGAGCAGCTCCCTGCTTCTCTCACGGATTTTCTTTACCGGCATATAGTAGAGCCTGCCCTGATATTCCATGATCTCGTCCACCGTCATATCCTGACGCATCGAATACTCCTGCGTGACGACCGAAAATTTGCGCTTGAGCGCATGTGCCTTTCGCGTCAGAGGCTCCCCGTCCACAAAAATCCCGCCCTCCGTCGGCAAAAGCAGCGTTGAGAGCATCCCGATCGTCGTCGTCTTTCCCGCGCCGTTTGCGCCGAGCAGGCCGAAAAATTCCCCGGTTCCGACCGTGAAGTTTACATGATCGACCGCCGTAAAGCCGTCAAATGTTTTCGTCAGATCTCTTAGCTCGATCATACCGTTTTCGTGCGCTCCCTCGCGATAATCAGGGAATAGTAGCCCGCGTCGTCGGGAATCTCCTCCACGCCCCGACAGATCCGCTCGTTTTCCATCCCGCAGTTTTCCACCATCAAAACATCCCTTCCGCCGGCGCGCAAAAGCTCCTTCACCTGTCCCATCCTTGAGCCGGATTTCATGAGGACATAATTGCCCGCCGCATCCATGGACACGTCCGGCCTGTGTGCCGCCGGAACGATATGCAGCGGCTCGCTCCACTCCGCAAGCGAAACGTTCAGTCGTGCCGCCGCCGCGCAGAACGACGTGATGCCCGCCACGAGCCTGGTCTCATAGCCGTGTGCCTCCACAAGCCTTTTGATATACGAAAACGTCGAATAAATGCCCGGGTCGCCGAGCGTCAAAAACGCCACATCGATTCCCTGCGCGAGATACTCCTCGATTTTTTGCGCACCCTTTTCATGATAACGCCGCTGCGCCTGTCTGTCCATCACCATCGGCATACAAACGGGCAAAAGCTTCTTTTTTTTCAGCTCCGGCACCGCCTGAACCGCAATCCGGTAAGCCGCCGTCTCCTCCACGTCCTCGCCCGGCACGGCGCACACGCCGCACGCTTTGATGAGCCGCACGGCCTTTAACGTCATAAGCTCCGGGTCGCCCGGCCCCACGCCGATTCCGTATAACATTCCCCGCATACGTGCTTGTCTCCTTTCAGTCGTTCCCTTTACAGGCGCGCGATGTCATGCTATAGTAGTCCTCATACGACGGCGGCGACGCGCCGCAGGGAGGATTTTATATGAATCGCACACACATATTACGCACCTTTTTCGTCTTTTTTTCCGCAGGCCTGCTCGCCCTCTGCGCGCTGTGTCTGCCCGCAAAGGCCGCCGCGGATATTGCCCCGCAGGAGCCCGACCCCCGCATCCTCACGCTGCCCGACGGCGAATATTCCGTAAGGGTCACGCTCGCGGGCGGCAGCGGCAAGGCCTCCGTCAATTCGCCGACGCTGCTTGCCGTATCGGATGCCGGCGTCTTTGCCCGCGTCTGCTGGAGCAGCTCTCACTACGATTACATGCTCGTGGACGGCGTCCGCTACGACAATACCGCCGAGCCCGGAAGCCCTTCCGTCTTTCTCATCCCGGTCACCGTCATGGACGCGCCGATGCCCGTCATCGCGGACACGACCGCTATGGGCACCCCGCACGAAATCCAATATACCTTAACCTTCGACTACGACTCCATCGGAGCCAGGGGCCAGCTTCCGCAGGAGGCCGCAAAGCGCGTAGCCGTCATGGCAGGCATCATCATTGTGGGCGGCGGTATCCTCAATTATGCGCTCAACCGGCGAAGAAGCCGGGCCTAAGCGTCAGCCGCCGGACTCCTTCTGCGCGCCCGCGGATACAACTGTGATTGTGTAGTCAATCTCGTGGGGCACGCTCATCGCGACGGTGTCCGCCGTCACGGAAATCTTTTCATCCAGCGCGGCAACCGGGATTTCAAATACCGCGTGCTCCTCGCTGCTCACCGGCTCATACCGCACGCCGTCCACGATCATATAATCATAGTACGGGCTGCTCCACACGAGCGTCGCCACAATCCCCTCGTCCGAAACCGTAACCTTTGCGGGGCTTTCCACGCCGGCACGCCCGCTGCCGCCCGAGAGTAAAACCTCCATGCGGTAAACGCCGTTTTCCGGCTCTTCCGCCTCTTTTTTTACCGGCTGCGGATCCCGCACGCACACGGTATGATCATACCACTTGCCTTTTTTACCGATGAGCGCAAGCGGAAATTCTGTACCAATGGCCGGCACCGGAACGTCAAACGCATAGACCTCCTCCGTATAGCCGTCGCTGTACGTCACCATCTCCGTCACGGGCTTCAGCCATTGTGACTCGTCCGCCGCGCGCGCCTCCTCCGCGGTTCCCGAAAAGAGATTGACGATGCTTTTTGAGACGAGCGGAATGTGGATGTTCATCACACCGTCCTTTACAAGCAGCGTTGCGCGCCCCCCGCACGACTCGTTTAGGTGGAACATGCTGCTGTCTGTCTCAAATTCTGCCGTGTAGACGCCGTCCGCAGGCGTTTCGCCGGGCGCATCCTTTGTCTGCACCCCCGCAGGGCCCGCGCCTTTCGTCTCTTTCGGCTGACTGTCGTTTTCTTCTGCCTCTGCCGGCTGTCCGGCGTTTTTGTCCGCCGCGTCCGCCTCTTTCGCCTGCGGTTCCTGTCGCTGCCTCGCGGGCTGCCCGGCGTTACCGCCGCAGCCCGCGAGAAAAACCATGCACGCGCCAACCAGTGCAAGCCGTCTCAAAGCTATGTATCTCACCGTCTCTCTCCTTTCGCAGCCCGCTTTTTTTACAGGGAATCGATTGCCGCCTTCGCGTGCGCGACGTAGCGCTGTTGCACCGCTTCGATGCTCCCAAGCCCCGCGATCTGGCTGTCAATCTGCGCAAACGCGCCGGATGCCTCAAACAGGCTCTTCCAGGAATCGTCGTCATCGCCCGCCATATCGTTGTTCGCATGATCCCCGGCCACGACCATGAGCGGGCGCAGCACGATCTTTTTGTAGCCCGCCGCTTTCACCGCGTCGATCACGGCCTCGCAGGCGGTCTCCTCCGGTTCGCCCTCCACCGTTCCGATAAATACATTTTGATAGCCCAACTCCTCCATCTGCGCCTGCATCTGGCTGTAGCTCACCTTCGCCACATGCGCGGTGCCGTGGCCGAGAAATACAAACGCCGTCCCGTCTTCTTCCGCCGCCGCAAGGCTTTCGTACCCCGCCTGCGCGACCGCCTCAGCCGTGACGTCCTTCGCCACATACTCCTTATCCTCATTCACCACGGTCGCATCCGCTCCTACTTCCCCGAGCAGCGGTTTTGCAACCGCAACA
>CAMTZV010000258.1 GCA_947086625.1 uncultured bacterium
ACTCGTTCGGCATTTCCCCGTCCTGGGATTTGAGATCGTCCAAAAGCCCGACCATGTACGATTTGTTGCCGTTTAAGGTCAGATACCACGGCACCGTCAGATTCATGTCCTGAAGCCGCTTCGCTTCCTCCTCGTTTTCGGCCTTATAAATGCGCTCGCCGCCGATCAGAAGCCCGCCGAACAGGTGTACCCCTGTCAGCTCCACGCTGTAATCATAGATCGCCGTGATGCCGAGCAGCTCCTCCAGCTCCACATACCACGCCATCGTGCGCGCATCCGGCAGATTGCAGAAGACAAGGCTTGTTCCCTGCTCGACGTACTCCCGAAGCACCGGAACGTCCGTGCCCAGATCGAGCTGCTGCCCGTCCACAAGAATGATCTCCGTCTCGTCCGCATACGCGGCACAGTCCTTTGCATGCGGCACGAGCAGCAGCGCCCGCTTGCTGTAGCTGCACCACTGGCGGACGGTATGAAACACCTTGCTGTCCGTGCCGCCGACAAAGAGCACCAGCCGTTTGTTGGAGGAGCCGTCCGCTCCGGTCGCAGTCTTCTCCTCGCCCCTGATGATCCGCATCCGCTTCGCCTCAGGCGAATAGGCACCGTCCGCCCCCATGGCCGTCTGGTTTTCCAGCGCATATTCATTTGTCTCCGCATTGTTCAGACGGTTCTTTGCAATGCCTGTCGACTGAAACATAAACAGCACAACCAGCATGATCGCCGTGATCATGGCAAAGTTTCTGCGTGAGATCATCATAGGCTTTTTGGCTCCTTTCTATCATTTTATCGTTCAGCACGCGCCATTTATCCATCTATAGCAGTTCAGCACGCGCCATTCGAGGAGGCAGCTACGCTGCTTTCCCGCTGCCCACGCAGCTAACTTTGCTCAAACCCTGCGCTCACCTCATCGGATGCCACCTGTGTCAAACTGTCTGCAAGCAGCCGTTTTCCACAGATGCCACCCGATGGCTGAACTTTTAACGCATATTATACCCGTAATCAATCGAGAGGTTGTACAGATGATAATCATTCTGCTCGAGCGCATAGCAGATAAACTCGTCGTCCTCGTAGTAGACCCGCATCTCGTTCGGATACATGCTTTTGAACGTCTGCGCCCACTCGTACATGCGCGACATGAGGATCCAGCGGTCCTCTGCCATATACGCGCCGATGCCGCTCTTATCCGGCAGCGGACGTGCCGCGCCCTCCTGCGAGATCGGCTGTCCGCTGTTCTCATACGGTACGGAATAATCGATCGGAACCTTCTCCACAAAAAAATACGCCATACGTGTGGGAAGCGTGAGCGTGCTGATGCCCCCGGTAAACTCCATATCCTGCAAAAATGTAATCAGCTCGTAATGATAGCCATGATCCTCCCCCATGCGCGTCTCGTCATTTGCCGAAACAATCGTCCATGTAAAATCACTGTTGTCACATATGATGTTTGTCAGGCATGTCACCGCCCCGTTCGTCTGAAAATGGTCGACCACATACGGCCGCTTGTACATACCCGTCCGCACAAGCAGCGCCGCGCAGACGAAACACGCGGCAAGCGACGCCGCATTCATCACGCCGCGCATGACCTGCCATTTCCACATGCCGAGCAGAAAATAGACAAAAGCGTCCATCGCCACAATCCATAAAATCGGGATCGCATATGCGAGATAAATGCTGCTTCGCGAGGCATCCATAAGCTGCGGAAGCCCCAGGTTCGACATGCACAGCAAAAACATCAGAAAAATGTTATAAACCGCGACCGAGACGAGCATGAACGCGTAATCAAATTTTTGCGCCACCAGAAACAGCGGCGCCATCACAAAGCAGACGAGCAGCGCCAAATAGATGAGGTCGCACATGCTCTTCGAATACTCGTTAAACTCATAGAGCCGCACCATCTGATCAATCTGGTCAAAGACCCAGCGCGCCTGTTTTTTGACGTCCTCCAGCGTCCTTTTTGGCTTTTGGGGCTTTTCCTCCTCCGGCGGCTCCACGGCAGGCGGCTCGTCGCCGGTATAGCCCTTCTCGACGACCGCATCCTTTTCCTCCTCGGTCATATCGTCGGAATCGATCGGGTAATAAACGACAGCCCCGTCGGTCAGCTCGTCCATATAGGCGAGCTTGCCGTCCTCCATCCGCACGATCGGAGCGCCGATGGGCTTGCCGTTCTCGTCGAACTCATAGCGCGAGTGGGACAGCGGCTCCGCATCCTCCTGTGCCGGCATCATGACGCTCATCGCCCAGCGCAGGGAGCCCTCCAGGCGCGTGCCCGTCGCATAGGCGACCGCCAGCGGAAGCACCGCCACAAACAGTCCTAAAAAGCAGGTCTTTACGACCTTTCCGAAATATTTCGGGCGCAGAAAGCGCACAAAATACCCGCAGGCGATACCGACGCAGAAAATGCCCAGAATGATCGTTCCGTAAAAGTGGACGGAAAACGTCATCGCAAAATTCATCGCAAAGCCCATCAGATAATATTTTGAGACAGGTTCCTCACGCCGGCCCGTAATCTCCTCTTTTTTGATGCGGAAAAATTCGAACGCAAAATACACCGCCGGCAGGATGTAGAGCATCCCGAACTCCTGCGGCAGCGACGCATAGTAGCGCTTATACGTCTCGGAATAAAAGCCGCCGACAGCGAACACAACCGGCCCGAAATAGGGGATGAAGCGACTTTTACACACTCCCTTTAAAAACATGAGCAGAATCATGTGCAGCCAATATACCTGTATGAGCCAGAACACCCGAAGCAGCGCAAACGTGTCCAGCCCGAACACCGTATGGATAAAGTAGACGATGTTGTGAAAGCCAAACGGATAGACGCCGCCGACAAAAATATCGTTCTGCCCCATGTGGTTGATCCAGTAATTGTGCACCGGAATATCGGACATGGCATAGCCAAAGCCCGCTGTCAGCTCCGGCCCGTAAAAGCCGAGCACAACCGCCGACACCAGCACAAGAAACACGCAGTCCAGAAAATGCGTGCCGACGCTTTTAGCCGCAAATTTTATGCATTTGCATAATCCTGCCGTGAATTGCCTGCGCATTCGGCGCAGCCAGTTTTTCACGCCGAAGCTTCCGCGAATCACGCGCCCCAGCTGCTCCCTGTGATGCGTAAACGCCTCTCGCACGGGAATCCTGCGAATTTTCAGATAACACACCGCAGCCGGGAGAAGCATCGCTGCGACAAGCGTAATACGATAGGAAATGTGAAGAATCTGCAGCGCATAGACGACGTTGATCAGATAAAAATTGCCGACGGAAAAATAGAAGAAAAAGCGGGTCACCGCCCGGCAGTCCTTCACCTTCGGATAGAGGACAAGCGCCGGAAGCGCGATCGTTAAACCGGCATAGGCAAAAAAAGCAGCCAGCCACTGCAGAACCGTAAGCTGTTCCATCGACATTGCCCTCATCCTCCTTTCATTCGCGGCTGCGCCGCTCATTGGCATACGGCCATGAAAATTGCTTCGCAATGGGCCGTCTGCCTGCTGCCGCCACGCTCTCTCACGGTCTCAGCGGCGAGCGCTTCGACCTGTCCCCCCGGCTACCACAGCTCACCATACGGCTGCGCCGCTCATTGGCATACGGCTCGCTACGCAAAGATTCGTATCAGCTCTAACGTCTCCTGATCGATGACGACCTCGGATGCCCGCAGCTCCTTCATCACCGCAAAGAAATGCTCCCGATCCTGCGTCGTAAAGTAAAGCTTCAGACGGCTCGTATAGGCGCTGAGCATCCCCGGATACTCCTCGGCGCTTCGTAGCGCCCACTTCTCGCACAGCTCAAAGCTTTTTACCTCCAGAAGCCTCGAACAGACCCATTCGTAGTGCATGGCGGCCATGAGCGCCTTGTCCTTCTGATAGAGCAGCTCGCAGACCTCCTCCATCTGCAGCACAAACTTTTCCTGCTCCAGATCCGCAAACACCCGCTGCTCCAGCACATCGTTCATGTACGGCAGAAGCGTGTCCACGCAGGAAAAAAATTTTTCGTTATCCTTTTTTATCTCTACATAGAGCTTCTGTAC
>CAMTZV010000259.1 GCA_947086625.1 uncultured bacterium
AAACTCCAAATCCCCTTTATTTGCCCGGAGTTCCAAGCGAACCGCCGAACAAAATGCAGGATGCCATTGAATGATACCGGTTTTATGTTGATTGCCATCCATGCCCGCAATGATCACCGTCCTTTTCTTTTGTATATCCCTAATCATAGCACAAAGAGTTTTCTCATACAACACACAAATTCACTGGCGAGACCGCTCAATTTGCGCTCGAATTCGACAGTGCGAACGCGATGTTTGTCGCGTGGTCGGCCACGCGCTCTAACCCTGTGACAAGGTCGGTAAAGACAAGCCCGGCCTGCGGCGAGCACTTGCCCTTGCCCATGCGCCGGATATGGGAGTTCTGCAGCTCGATCTCGAGCTGGTCGATCTCCTCCTCAAGCGCGAGGATCTCCTGCATATGGCTGTTGTCCCCGTTCTCGAACATCTCCAGCGCGCAGAGGATCACGCGCTCGTCCTTCTCGAACATCTCCGTGATCTCCTTCGTCGCCTTTTTGGAGAAAGCAATGCCCTGCTCCTTCATGCGCACGGCCGCGTCCGCGATATTTTCCGCGTGATCGCCGATGCGCTCGATATCGTTCACGACGTGGAAGAGACCGCCGATCTTTAAGCTGTCGGAGACGGGCAGCTGGCGCTGGTTCACATCCACAAGATAATCGGTGATCTCATGGCTGAGATAGTCGATATATTTCTCCGTCTCGTACACCTGGTTGATCTTGTCCGGGCTTCCGTCAAAAAACGCCTCCATCGAAAGCTTTAAATTGTGC
This sequence comes from uncultured bacterium, assembly GCA_947086625.1. Taxonomy (GTDB): domain Bacteria; phylum Bacillota; class Clostridia; order Lachnospirales; family Lachnospiraceae; genus W0P33-017. The sequence goes on from CAMTZV010000259.1 coordinate 765, forward strand.
TCCGCCTTTCTGCCCATGCGCGAAATCTCCTGCATCGCCGCAACGATGGCAGCGGTCGGCGAAAAAAGCGTATTCCTGCTGATGTACTGCAGGACAAAGCCCTCGTGCTTTGCGTCCTCGCCCGGTATGATTCTTGTCACAAGCTTAATAAACTGCGCAGAGACCGGAAGGAAGATCAACGTCTGGAACACCTTGTAAAACGTGTCTGTGTTCGCGACGCTCCTGCGGATATCGTCGCCGGAGATCGCCCGGATAAAAGCGGTAAACGGCTCCATAAACAAAATGAGCAGAACCGATATGATAATCATGCCGAACACATTAAAGAGCACATGGATGAGCGCGGCGCGCTTCGCCTCCTTTTTGGCGTCCATGGCGGCCATGACCGCGGGCGTGCACGAGCCGATGTTACATCCGAGAATAAAGTAAAAGCAGACCGGCAGCTCCACGAGCCCCTGCCCCGCCATTAAGAGCAGAATGCTGACGGTCACGGACGAGCTTTGCACAATGACCGTAATGACAAGCCCCACAAGAATCGCCAGCAGCGGGTTTGTCAGTTTTGCCAGTGTATTGATCACGAACGGATAGCTGTTGAGCTGGCTCATCGCACCGGACATCGCGCTGATCCCCATAAAGAGCGCGCCAAAGCCGATGATAACCTCGCCGATCTTTTTAAAGATCGGTTTTTTCAGAAACAGGAACATGACAACGCCCGCAAACAAAATGACCGGGGCCACCGCCGTCAGGTTAAAGGAGACGAGCTGTGCCGTGATCGTCGTACCGATGTTGGCGCCGAAAATAATGCCTACCGCCTGGGTAAGCTCCATCAATCCCGCGTTCACAAAGGTGACGACCATAACCGTGGTCGCACCGGACGACTGGATGATCGCCGTGAAAAGCGCGCCGAAGAGCACCGCGACATATTTGTTCTTCGAGATTGCCGTCAAAATCGAGCGCAGCTTTGCGCCCGCCGCCTTCTGCAAGCCCTGGCTCATGAAATTCATGCCGAACAGGAACAGTCCGAGACCGCCCGCCAGCTCCAAAAGTAGATTCATATGTACTCCTTCTCGCCCGGTAAATACGCTTTACCGGGTCTCGCTTTTTCCAAAGTAGGTTCTGCCAAATACGATATCCTTTTCAATCTGCGCCTTGAGCGCTTCAACCGAGCCAAAGCGCGTCTCCGGCCGTTCAAACGCGTAAAAATGAATGCGCACCGGCTCGCAGTAAATATCCTCGTGGAAATCCAGAATATGCATCTCCACCCCAATGGGGTTTTGTGTTTCTCCGTCCTTCGGTTTGATCGTCGGCTTTCTGCCGATGTTTGCAATGCCGTAATAGCGCTTCCCACGGATGTCGATGGACGAGGCATACACACCAAACGGCGGCAGAAGCTTCGCCGGCTCCGCCACGATGTTCGCGGTCGGAAAGCCGATCGTGCGCCCGATCCGGTTTCCGGTGAGCACCGTTCCGTCGATGCCGTAGGGATGCCCGAGCAGGTTTGCGGCCGTCTCCATATTTCCGTTTAAAATTTCCTCGCGGATGTAGGTGCTGCTGATATCGCGCCCGTCATAGCGGATCTTTCGCACAACCTCAAGCGCATAGCCGTATTCGTCCGCAAAGCGCGCCAGCAGCCGGTGGTCGCCGCGCCGATTGTGCCCGAAGCCAAAATCTTCCCCCACCACAATGCTCTTTACATGCAGGCTGCGCACGATCCAGTCCAGAAACGCCTCCGGCTCCATGCACATGATCTCCGGCGTAAACGGGCATTGTAAAAGATAATCGATGCCGCGCTCTTCAAACAGCGCACGCTTCTCCGCGTTCGTCGAGAGCAGCTTTACGCCCGACCCCTCCGTCAGCTTTTTCGGCGGGATATCAAACGTAAACACCGCCGCTAAAAGGCCCTCCTTTCGCTTGTCCATCAAACGCCGAAGGAGCTCCTCATGCCCCCGGTGCAGTCCGTCGAACTTGCCCAGCGAGAGCGCACACGGCGTTTCTATATGAAATTGTTCTGTGTGTTCAAGACAAATCATCACCCGTTTTCCCCCTGCGCATGCAAACGTAACGTAACCGTTCATCCTGCGCTCGACGATGGCTGAACTATACGAACAGCCTTACGCACGCGTAATCCCTGCGCGCCCCGTCATAGCCGTAAATGCCGTAAAATCTTCCGTCGCTGTCGTAGACGCGAAACTGCGTATCCGCCTCACGTGTCCCGGATAAGTGCGCGTCGGTAAAATCTCCCCGCTTTAAGCGGTTGCCGTTTTTCAGGCGAAGCAGTGCCCGATTTTGTACATGCAGCGCGCCAAGCGCGTCAAACACCCGGTCCACGGGCAGCAGTATCTCGTGCAGCGTCCCCGCGTCCCGATGCGCTTCCACCTGCGCGAGCGTGACGGCCTGTGCAAGCGCAAAGCCGCTCACCCGCGTGCGCACAAGGCTCTTCATCGCGCCGCCCACGCCAAGGCGCTCCCCGATGTCGTCACAGAGCGTGCGGATATAGGTGCCCTTCGAGCACTGTACGCGCATCGAGACGAGCGGGAGGCGCAGGTCTGTGATCTCAATCCCGTAAATATGTACCCGACGCGCTTTCCGCTCCACCTCCACGCCCGCCCGGGCAAGGTCGCAGAGCTTTTTCCCGTTTTGCTTGATCGCCGAATACATCGGCGGCACCTGGTCGTAATCGCCGACAAAGCCCGCCACCGCCGCGCGCACCTGATCCTCCGTGAGCGTGTGCACAAGATCGCTGCGGTCGCGCAGAAGCGCCCCGGTCAGATCCTGCGTGTCCGTGGAAAGCCCGAGCTCTAAAACGGCCTCATATTCCTTGTCTTTATCGGTGAGCAGCGCGCACACCTTCGTGGCGTTTCCGATACAGACCGGCAGAACGCCCGTTGCCTGCGGGTCAAGTGTCCCGGTATGCCCGATCTTTTTTTCCTTTAAAATCCCGCGGAGCTTCGCCACGACGTCGAAGGACGTGTAGCCCGCCTCTTTATAGATGTTGATAATTCCATTCATAGTGCCAGGATGAAACCCTTTCCTCCTCAGTCCATGCTGCCATGCTGCGGCAGAAGCTGCGCACGCACATCTGTCAGCAGCATATTTAATATCTGCTCCGGCTCTCCGTCCATCGTGATGCCCGCCGCCCGCACATGCCCGCCGCCGCCGTACTTTACGCTGATCGCCGCCACGTCCGCCGCGCCGTTTGAGCGCATGGACACCTTCTGATGCCCGTCTGAGGTCTCGTAGATGAGGATAGAGA
>CAMTZV010000260.1 GCA_947086625.1 uncultured bacterium
TTTCCTCCAGAGAAAGCAGCGTATCGTTCTCGATCGTGTGGTCGCGGTACGCCTCTGTGACCGTGGAGAGATGCCCGGAGGTCGCGTATAATTTTTTTTCGGGGTAAAGGCGCTTTAAGGTTTTGGCGATGGACCCGCCGATGAGCCCGAGCCCGATAAAGCCGATGTTATCAAAAGACATAGTGGGTACTCCTTTTGCGTGATTCGAAACGTATTCTTAGAAATTATAGCACAAAATATCTGCGCTTTAAAGTGTTAAATTATTCAGGTGTACTTCGTTTGTATAAAATAACCATACAATTTCTGCAAATAAAAATTTCTTTGTGTAACTTGAATAAAATAGTTGTAAATATTCAGATGTTTTAGTAGAATAGACCTAAGTGGATAAGTCCTGACTGCGATCCGCTGCATATCCCAGCGGTCAGAGAATGAAATAGGAGGGTAACTTTATATGAATGTTTACACAACTGAAAAGATTCGTAACGTTGTATTGTTAGGCCATGGAGGGGCGGGCAAGACCAGCCTGGTAGAAGCGATGGCATACCTGGCCGGTCAGACGACCAGAATGGGTAAGATCAGTGAGGGCAATACGATCAGCGATTTTGACAAAGAAGAGATCAAGCGTTCTTTTTCCATCAGTACATCCGTTGTTCCCATCGAGTGGGAGGGAAGCAAGATAAATATTCTGGATACGCCCGGATACTTTGATTTTGTGGGCGAGGTTGAGGAGGCGGCGGCCGTGGCTGACGCGGCGATCATTGTTGTCTCCGGTAAGGCTGGCATCGAGGTAGGGACAAAGAAGGCGTGGGAGATCTGCGAGAAGTACAAGCTGCCGCGCATGTTCTTTGTGACCGATATGGATATAGATAATGCGAGCTATCGTCAGGTTGTGGAGAGCTTGCAGGAGCTTTACGGCAAAAAGATTGCGCCGTTTCATCTTCCAATTCGCGAGAACGAGCAGTTTGTCGGCTATGTGAACGTTATCCAGCAGCGCGCGAAGCGCTGGAAGGATGACGGAACCGTGGAGAAATGCGACATTCCCGATTACGTCCAGTCCAATCTGGAGATCTGCCGCGAGGCGCTTATGGAGTCTGTGGCGGAGACGAGCGAGGAGTTTATGGATCGCTACTTCGGCGGAGAGGAGTTCTCTGACGACGAGATCCGTCAGGCGCTTCGTGTGAACGTGGCGGACGGCAGTATCGTGCCGGTTTTAATGGGCTCCAATGTTTTGGCGCGCGGCATGTATACGCTCATGGTCGATATCGTAAAATATCTGCCCGGCCCCGACAGGCGCACCTGCGCGGGCATTAACGCGAAGACGAACGAGGTTTATCAGGCGGATTACGATTTTTCAAAGCCGAAATCGGCTTATGTGTTTAAGACGATCGTTGATCCGTTTATCGGTAAATATTCACTGATCAAGGTGAATTCCGGCGTGTTAAAGCCCGACGATGTGATGTATAACCACCACAAGGACGTGGAGGGCAAGATCGGAAAGCTTTATGTGATGCGCGGCAGCAAGGCGGAGGAGGTTAAGGAGCTTCATGCGGGCGATATCGGCGCGCTTGCAAAGCTGACGACGGCTGCGACGACCGATTCCCTCTCCACCAAGGCAAACCCGATCGTCTATATCCGCACGACGGTTTCCACGCCCTACACGTATATGCGCTATAAGGCAAAGAACAAGGGCGATGAGGATAAGATTTCCCAGGCGCTGCAGAAGATGTCTCAGGAGGATCTGACGCTTAAGGCGGTGAACGACAGCGAAAACGGACAGACGCTCATTTACGGCATCGGCGAGCAGCAGCTTGAGGTTGTTGCGAGTAAGCTTCTGACAAAGTATAAGGTTGATATCGAGCTGTCCCGCCCGAAGGTTGCTTTCCGCGAGACGCTGCGCAAGAAATCAGACGTGGAGTACAAATATAAGAAGCAGTCCGGCGGACACGGACAGTATGGTCATGTAAAGATGACCTTCGAGCCCTCCGGCGATCTTGAGACCCCTTACGTGTTCGAGCAGATGGTTGTGGGCGGTGCTGTTCCGAAGAACTACTTCCCGGCAGTGGAGAAGGGCATCATCGATGCGGTACAAAAGGGACCGATGGCAGCTTATCCGGTTGTCGGCGTCAAGGCCGTTCTCTATGACGGCTCCTACCATCCGGTAGATTCCTCCGAGATGGCGTTCAAGCTGGCCGCTTCACAGGCGTTCAAGAAGGGCTTTATGGAGGCAAATCCGGTGCTCCTGGAGCCGATCGCGTCCATGAAGGTTGTTGTGCCCGACAGCTACACGGGCGATATCATGGGCGATCTGAACAAGCGCCGCGGGCGTGTGCTTGGCATGAATCCGATCGAGGGCGGCAAGCAGGAGATTTTAGCGGACGTGCCCTACACGGAGCTGTTCGGCTACAACACCGAGCTTCGCTCTATGACCGGAGGCGCGGGCGAGTTCTCCTACGAGTTTGCACGCTACGAGCAGGCTCCCTCCGATGTTCAGGAGAAGGAGGTTGCGGCGCGCGCGAGCAAGCTGGACGGCGGCGAGGAATAAAAACGTCAGCCGCAGATACAGCCGATGCGCCTGTGAACACAGGCAGACGATATACAGCACAAAGAAGTATGAGAAGACGGGCAGGGGAATCTCCCCTGTCCGTTTTTCGATGCACAGTCCCGTGCAGAGGAATATGCCGCCAAGGCGGCGCACGGGGCGCGCGGCGAGTAGGGGGGAAAAACCTTCTCCTGCTCGATTACTTTTTGGAATGTTTTTGGATGGAGAAAAGCGATGATATATGAAACGAAAAATACAATGTGTGCGGCGCACCTGTTTGACGGATGGCAGGAGACGATTGTATGGTCGTGCCTACAGGGCGTGATGGGAAGCCTTTCTGTCGATGATCTGCGTGCCCCGCGCTCTGCCGCGGTACGACTCGGTGACTTTTATTTTCTGGCGGGCGAGCCGATGCCAGAGCTTGTGCTGCGCGAAAGGGACAGGCAGGATTTTTTGATTATGGTTCCGCGGCATCCCGGCTGGGAGCAGGAGATCGAGGGCTGCTTCGGATCGGCGGCAAAAAAGGTCACACGCTATGCGATGAAAAAGGAGCCGGATGCGTTTGACGAAGAAGCGCTGCGGGCGTTTGCAGAGAAAACACCGGAGGGCTATGCGCTGAAAATGATCGATGAGCCGTTGTTTTTACAGTGTCAGACGCTCGCATGGTGCCGGGATTTCGTGTCGCAGTATACGGATTTTGCGCAGTATGAGGCATACGGGCTGGGAACGGTTCTTTTAAAGGACGGTGAATTGGTTGCGGGGGCATCCTCCTATTCGGGCTATATCGGCGGCATTGAGATCGAGATCGATACGCGCGAGGATTACCGGAGGCGGGGGCTTGCCACGATTTGCGGGGCCAGGCTTATTTTGGAGTGCCTGCGGCGGGGTCTGTATCCGAGCTGTGACGCACAGAACCTCTGGTCGGTGGCACTGGCCCAAAAGCTGGGGTATCATTTTGACTATGCGTATACGGCATATGAGATAATTGGAGGAGATTTCCGGTGACATGCCCGTGCGTAAAGACGGGCGATACTTTTTAATCAGGAGGTTTCAGAAAATGTTGGAGACAATGCGTTTGCACTTGCGTCCGTGGGAGGAAAGGGACGCAGAGAGCTTATATAAATATGCGAAAAGCCCGTTGGTTGGCCCCGCGGCGGGGTGGCCGATGCACACGAGCGTGGCGATGAGCCGGGAGATCATAAAGACTGTGTTTGCCGCGCCACAGACGTATGCAGTTGTCCTGAAGGAGACGGGCGAGCCGGTCGGCAGCATCGGCCTGATGTTTGATGGGCAGAGCCATCTCCCGCTAAAGGAGGATGAGGCGGAGCTGGGCTACTGGATTGGCGCGCCCTTCTGGGGAAAGGGGCTGATACCGGAGGCAATTCGGGAGCTTTTGCGGTACGGGTTTAAGGAGCTTGGACTGCGCGCGGTCTGGTGCGCGCATTTCGTTGAAAATGAGAAATCACGCAGAGT
>CAMTZV010000261.1 GCA_947086625.1 uncultured bacterium
AGATCGAAGTAGCCCTCGGGCACCTCCGTCATGCGCAGCACTGCCTGCTGCCCGTCAAACGCCTCCTCGATGGCGATACCGGTCATGCCAAGAATCTCCGTGGCGATCTCGCGGTTGAGCTCGTTGTCCTCCACGAGCAGCACGCGCCTGTCGGAGTAATCCTCCTCACGGAAATCCTCAAGCCGCACCTCGTACTTCTCCGCGGCGGCCTCCTCGCCGGCCTCCCGTTTCTGCAGCTTCATACTGATCGTCACGCTGAACGTCGATCCCGCATCCGGCGTGCTCTCCACCTCAATAGAGCCGTTCATAAGCTGCACGATACTCCGCACGATGGACAGGCCAAGCCCCGTTCCCTGCAGCTCTCCCGAATACTGATTGTTTTTCGCCCCCTCAAACGGCTCAAAAATATGCGCCGCAACCTCCGGCTCCATGCCGATGCCGTTGTCCTCAAACACAAACTGGTATTTTCCCGCATACCGGATATCCGCCGGAAGCTCGGAGACCGTCACACGGATCCTGCCGCCCCGCGGCGTATATTTTACGGCGTTGTCGATGATATTTACAAAAATGTCCCGCACTCTGCCCCGCGGGCCGATCACATAGTCGTGTACCAGATTCTTCGTCTCCACGGTGAGCTGGTGCTCCCGCGTCTGCACAAACGGGCGCAGCTCGCTGATTGTCTCGTCGATGAGGCTGCTGAGCTGGAATTCCTCCTCGAGCAGCGTCATCTGCCCGAACTCCATCATGCTCATGTCGAGCACCTCGTTGATCAGCGATAAGAGCTGCTTGCTCGAATCGTCGATCTTCCCAAGCGCATCCAGCACGCGCCCCTTCTCGTCGATGTGCGCCTCCGCGATCGCCGTCATACCGATAATCCCGTTCATCGGTGTGCGGATGTTGTGCGACATGCGCGATAAAAATGCCCGCTTCGCCGCATTTGCCGCGTCCGCGCGCTCCGCCTCGACCGCCAGAAGCTCCTGCTGCTTCTTTTCCTGCCGCCGCAGCTCAAACGTATTGTCCTTCACGCGGTTGATACGGTCGCTCAGCTGTGAGAGCTCCGGCATCGTGTGGGCGTTGACAAAAGCCTTCAGATCGCCGTCCGCAATTTTATCAAGATCGCGGTTCACCTGCCCAAGCGGACGAATCAGGTTCCGATCCAGATATCTGCTGAAGCTAAGTCCCAGCGCGAGAAACGCCACAACCGCGAACAGCGCGTTCAGCACAACCGTTATTCCCTGTGCGGTATACATCTCCCGCATATCCACAAGCCGTCCGTAAACGATCCCGCCCATCTCATAAAAAACGCCGTAGTACGCCGCATCCCCAATCGTCGCGTGAAAGCCGCTTCCAAACGAGTGGTAGCTGTTTTCCGAAATGCCGAGCACATCCGCCGCCTTTCCTGTAAGAGCGTCCTGTGTAGCGCCCAGAACCTGCCCCGTCTGCGCATCAAGCGCCAGAATCACGGAATTCTCCTGCGCATGGATGCGTGAAAACACATCGGCCCAGCGGATGCTCTCCGGGGAAGCGCCATCGGCCTCGCCCTCGACGATCCGCGCAACCTGTCCGAGTATCTGCTCCGAATCCCGCACCATTTTGCCCTGCATCAAAAATATCTGCGCAAACTGGCTCAGCAGTACATATATAAAAAGTGCCGCGACAATCGACGCCGCAAGCCGTCTGTTTATCTTCTTTTTCATCTGTGGCCTTTACTCCCTTTTGAACAATTTCAAATACCCGATATCATTATACTATCATACGATTTCATCCCACACAAGCAAAAAATAGACTACAGCTCAGCCGTCAACGAAAATGTTCAGCGCGCGATGCATACTCTTTATCGTGATCTGCGTCTGCTCGCCGCCAAACTCCCCGTCCAGCGTCCACGGGATTGCCTGATAAGGCGAAAGCCGCAGCGCGGACGTCTTAAATGAGTAGATCAGATCGGATTCCGAGCGCAGATTTGTGAGACAGGCGATAATCTCGTTGAGCTCCACCGGATTGCGCGGCGTTCGGATCAGCGTCACCTCAAACAGCCCGTCATCGAGCGAGACGTCCTTGCCGGTCATCCCCTTAAAGCCGCCCACCGAAATGGAATTTGTCACCATCCCGAAAATGAACTCGCCCTCGATGACCCCGCACTCCGGCAGGATGGGCGCATCGCCTGCGGCGTCGGAGGCACGCTGCGCGGCCGCCGGTTTTTTCGCGTATTCCACCCGCATCCGGTAGCTCGGATGGCTCCCGATTCGCTTTGCGCCCTCCAGCAGGTACGCGGCGTGTCCCAGTATATTTTTCAGCTCCTGCCTCGTCTGATAGGACACATCCGTGAACAGCCCGAACGCTGCGATGTACACAAAATAGTCATCCCCAAAGCATCCGACGTCGCACGGAAAGCAGGCTGCGCCCACCGCGATCTGCGCCGCGCGCTTCATGTCCTTTGGCAGTCCGAGTGAAGCCGCAAAATCGTTCGTGCTGCCCGCCGGAATGTAGCCGAGCGGCACGCCGCAGCCGTTTTTCATCAGACCGGTGACCGCCTCGTCGAGCGTACCGTCCCCGCCGCAGCAGACGACCCGGTCATACGCTAACGCGCATGCTTCCACCAGCTTTGCGGCATCCCCTCGGGCCTGCGTCGGATGCACCGTCACCTCATAGCCGGCGCGCACCATAATCTCCAAAATGTCCGAGAGCTGCGACTTCACCTTTCCGACGCCGGAATGCGGATTGTACACAAACAACAGCTTCATCCAATTCCTCCCCTCATATCCTGTCCCGCCCCGCCTCAGCGCAGTTTTTCAGCGATCTGCGCGAGCTTGCGCAGCCGGTGGTTGACACCCGATTTCCCGATCGGCGGATCACAGCGCTCCCCCAGCTCCGCCAGCGGACTGTCGGGATATTCCAGCCGCAGCAGCGCAATCTCCCGCAGCGCCGGTGCAAGCGCCTCAAGACCGACTGCGTGCTCAATCAGCCGGATGTCCTCCGTCTGACGGCACGCCGCCCCCACCACCTTGCCGATGTTTGCCGTCTCACAGTTTACAATGCGGTTGACCGAACCGCGCATCTCCTTTAAAATCCGCACGTTCTCAAGATTCATCAGCGCCACGTACGCACCCATCACATTTAAGGCATCCACAATCTGTGCGCCCTCCTTGAGATAGACGATGTAATATTTTTTCCGGCGGACGACCTTCGCGTCCAGCTCAAACGCCCGGTAAAGCTCCCGCAAATGCGCGGCCTGCGCAGGCTTCTGGCAGACCAGCTCAAAATGGTACGACTTTTTCGGGTCACTGATGGAGCCAGCGGCAAGGAACGCACCCCGCAGATACGCCCGCTTGCAGCAGCTTCTCTGCGTCAGCCCTTCCCCCGCAGAAAGCTCCCGCGCGGCTGCCTGTGCCGCAGCGCCCGAAGGCCCCTCTGCGGCCGCTCCCTGCGGCGTGCCCCCGAACAGCGTTTTTTGCAGCAGCTCCTTTTTTTCGAGCGCCGGGCCGCTGTCTGCACCAAACTCCGTAAGCGCCGCCAGCTCCGCGATCCGGCAGTGGCGTTTGCTGTCCGTCTGCTTTGCCAGCTCCGCCTTTACCTCACTGGAAAATGACATATACCTCTCCTGTCTGCCGCCCGTCTGACTGGCAGCCTCCTGTGACAGCCTCCTATTTCCCTCTGTGCGCGTCCCGCGTAATATCCCGGTGCTCGATGCGCAGCCCGTAATTCTCCTGCGCGCCAAGCCGCCCGTATAACCCCTCTGCAAGCGTCACCGATCGATGCTTGCCGCCTGTGCATCCGATACCGATGACCAGCTGGTTCTTTCCCTCACTTATATAATTTGGAATTAAGAACTGAACCATATCCTCGAGCTTGTCCAGAAACTGGTGGTACTGCGGGGATGCCTTGACAAAGTCCTGGATCGGCGCATCCAACCCGGTCAGCGGGCGCAGCTCCTCCACGTAATACGGGTTTGGCAGAAACCGCACGTCAAACACCAGATCCGCATCCGTCGGAATGCCGTATTTAAAGCC
>CAMTZV010000262.1 GCA_947086625.1 uncultured bacterium
TCGGCGTGTGCATCTCACTCGTGGGTTTTGACCTGCTGTTATTGAAGGTCGGGTTTTCGCTGGAAAAGGGGGACGTGTATCTTTTGGCGTGCGCGCTTCTCTTTTCGTTCCACATTTTGGTGATCGACTACTTTTCGCCGATGGTGGACGGCGTGAAGATGAGCTGTATCCAGTTTTTTACGTGCGGGGCGCTCTCGGGCGCGGCGATGCTCGTCGCGGAGACGCCGCAGCCGGAACGCATCGCGGCGGCGTGGGGGCCGATCCTCTATGCGGGCGTGCTCTCCTCGGGCGTGGCGTATACGCTGCAGATCGTCGGGCAGAAAAACTATAACCCGACGGTGGCGACGCTGCTGCTGAGCCTGGAATCGGTCTTTTCTGTGCTGACCGGGTGGGTTGTTTTGGGTCAGAAGCTCTCGGCGCGGGAGCTCTTTGGCTGCGCGCTCATCTTTGTGGCGGTCATTTTAGCGCAGCTGCCCGGACGGGAGGAAAAGAAGCGGGAGCGTGAGGCAAAACAAAGGCTTTGCCGGGACGGCTGGGCCGGAAAGTGAGGGAAAAGCATGGACAATGAAGGATACGGGCGGTTTATCTTTCGCGAGATTTGCCCGGGCGAGGCGGATGAGGCGGTCGGGATCGAGCAAATCTGCTTTCCGCCGAACGAGGCATGTTCAGAGAAGCATATGAAGGAGCGCATCGGGCGTGCACCGGAGCTTTTTTTCGTTGCGGCCGATCAGGAGACGGGAAGGCTTGCGGGCTTCTTAAACGGCCTCGCGACGGACGAGGAACGGTTTCGGGATGAGTTTTTTACCGACTGCTCGCTCCATGTGCAAGGCGGGAAGAACGTGATGCTTGTCGGGCTGGACGTGCGCCCGGAGTACCGCGGGCTGGGGCTTGCGCGCGCACTCGTGTCGGGGTATGCACAGCGGGAGCGGGAAAGAGGGCGTTTTCGCCTGATTTTAACGTGCCACGACGAAAAGATCGGGATGTACGAAAAGCTTGGCTTTGTAAACCAAGGCCTCTCGGCGTCTGTCTGGGGCGGCGAGACGTGGTATGAGATGAGCTATACGCTGTGAATGAGCGTTCAAAAGGGCAGGATGATAGAGGGAGGAGCAATATGTACAATTTTCAGTATTATACGCCGACGCAGGTGATCTTCGGGAGAGGAGCAGAGCTTGAGACCGGAAAACAGGTAAGGGCATGGGGCGGAACAAAGGTTTTGATCCATTACGGCGGGGGAAGCGTTGTCCGTTCGGGACTGCTGGCGCGCATCGAGGAGTCCCTGCGCGCGGAGAATATCGCGTTTGTGGAGCTTGGCGGGGCGGTTCCCAATCCGAGACTCTCGCTCGTCTATGAGGGGATTGCGCTTGCAAGGCGGGAAAAGGTTGATTTTATCCTCGCAGTCGGCGGCGGCAGCGCGATCGATTCCGCAAAGGCCATCGCCTATGGCGCTCTGGACGAGGGGGATGTGTGGGATTTATACGAGCATACGCGAAAGGCCGCCGGGGCGCTTGCGCTTGGCGTCGTGCTCACGATCGCGGCCAGCGGAAGTGAGATGAGCAACAGCTCTGTCATCACGAAGGACGAGGGTATGGTAAAGCGCGGCTATAACGACGATATGTGCCGGCCGAAATTTGCGGTGATGAACCCGGAGCTGACCGTCACGCTTCCCGACTATCAGACCGCCTGCGGGTGTACGGACATTTTGATGCACACGATGGAGCGCTATTTTACGAACGGCGGAAACATGGAGCTGACGGACGCGATGGCGGAGGCGCTCATGCGCACGGTCATGAAGCAGGCGCTCATTCTCCGGGACGATCCGCAAAACTACGACGCGCGCGCCGAGGTGATGTGGGCGGGAAGCCTTTCGCACAACGGATTGACGGGCTGCGGAAACGACGGCGGCGACTTTGCAACCCACGGGCTTGAGCACGAGCTGGGCGGTATGTTTGACGTGGCGCACGGCGCGGGGCTGGCGGCGATCTGGGGAAGCTGGGCGCGCTATGTGTACCGAAGCTGCCTGCCGCGGTTTGAGCGCTTTGCGCGCGAGGTCATGGGTGTGACGGCGGAGGGCACGCCGGAGGAGATTGCCGAAAAGGGCATCGCGGCGATGGAGGACTTTTTCAGAGCGCTTCACATGCCGACGAACATGCGGGAGCTTGGCATCGAGCCGACCGATGAGCAGATGAGAAAGATGGCGCGGATGTGCAGCGCGGCGGCCGGCGGAAAGAAGGGCTCCGCGCGGGTGCTTTATGAGGAGGACATGTACGAGATTTACCGGATGGCAAGATGACGGAAAAACGGGATAGCAAGATGCGTCCCGGATGAAAAAAGCGGGCAGGGACGAAGAAAAGTCTCTGCCCGCTTTCAGCGGAATCCATGTTACAGCTTTTGATGGACAGTCCCGTAATCCTTCAGGGCACTTGTCTCAAACGCTCTCTGCAGCTTATCGCCGTCCTCAAACAATACGTTCCCGCTTGAGGTCAACGGCAGCATACAGCTGTGCGCATCAAGTGTTTGCGCCGGTTGATCTACCAGGATAATTAACGGTTTCTTTGCTTCTATCGGCTCTGCGGCGCCTAAAGTTACATTTACCGGAAAGGCCAGCAGCTTCCCAGGTTCATATTGATACAGCCCAACTCCGTCAGGAAGCACACTCCCGTCGGCGGTCATCACAGGCATTTGAGCGTTCAGAAATTCCTGCATACGGTTTGACAGGCTGTTATAATCCACGGGCGTTAGCTTTTCGGGGTCGCCAAACCGCTCAACCCATTGCGGATTGGTCAGTATCAGGTGATCGTATTCTCCCAATTCTTCCGTGATTTGAATGCTGCTGTCGACTACGAAGGAAAGCAAAAGCTGCTCCTCCATCGAAGATAACAGCTTTTCTCCGGCGAATGTCAGCTCGTGGCTGTCACAGACTGTATCGATGTCCGAATATGCGATATAACTGATTCCGGCTGTGTCATATTGCTTAAGTGAATTGGTGTTTCCACACGCAGACAGGCAAACCGTCATAATTAAAAATATAATTGGAAGCTTCCTTTTCATGAATCGTGCTCCTTTTCCTGCTTTTCTACATCGTCTGCAGAGGTGCGGTCCGTTTTCAGGGATTTGCCCATATGTTTTATTGTGAAATACTCAATAAACAATGCGGCTGCGATGATAAAAGCGTTTACTCCCAGAGCGACTCCGGAAAACGCAACGACAATGGGTATGAGTACCGCTGCAATTTTATTTTTTTCATATATCAGATATTCTATGGAGACAAGCGTAATGAGCGGGAGCAGAAACTGAAAAAATGCCTGAAAAGGGAAATCGGTATATCCGATCAGTAAGGCCATACAGGGCAAGGCCCAAAACAATAGCATTCCTGTGCAGAATACCAGCATTCTCTTCCTGAAAGAATTTTGCTGCGCTGTCGCAATTATAATTGTATCGATGACAGCTTCTGAAGCATCCCCGGGCGAAATATCCTGACGGTCGATCCTTTCGGATCGCAATAGCTCCAAAACAGTAACGTGTAACGCATCGGACAAAGGTTCAAGCGTAGAAATATCAGGGAAACCAATGCCGCGCTCCCAGCGGCTTACAGCTTTGTCTGTCACCTGCAGCTTATTTGCCAATTCAGCTTGTGTCATGCCCTGCTCTTTTCTGAGACCGGCCAAAAACGATCCAAATTTTTCTGCGTCCAAATTTATACCCCCCCTGCTCAAAACAGCGTATCATTTTTTCGCACCTGAGGCAACCGATGCTTCATTTACTTCGCTCAACGCACCGTTTACCATGCCGGTTGCAGGGGGCGCGTCTTTGCGTTCACTTTAGCAGATCGGACATGCGGATGTGCAGGTCGTCGTAGATGCAGACGGGGATCACGTCGTCGAACTCGTACAGATCGGTTTTTTCGTCGTGTTCGAGGTCGTAGACGTGTACGATCCGGTTTTCGTGGTTGACGATCCAGTATTCCCGCACGCCCGCGGAGCGGTATTTGAAG
>CAMTZV010000263.1 GCA_947086625.1 uncultured bacterium
ATTTGGATCTTCTCCTGTTATCTTGATTTTCCTTTACGTTTGACTTCCCGACAAATCCGAAGCTGTCGATACATTTTAGCCATACTACACTGTTACATATTTGAATTATGGAAAAGCATACGCTTGCGATCAGAAAAAGCAATAAGCTGCCCGGACACCATACATACAAATAATCATAATTATAGTGTAATAAAAAGGGGGATAAAACAATTCCAACAATAAAAATACTGCTCAATAATAAACTCCAAATTGCTTTTCTCTTTGAATTTACCCGTATAAGCAGCAGCAAATAGATCAAAAAAAGGATTGCCATAATACTTACAAAATCCAACAGCGCAATATGATCTATATACAGACCGATTTTAACGGTTTCCCCTAAACGCATCCGATATATGTTTTCTGCTACCTCTGTTGCCGACGAGCCGCTTAATGCAGACAGGGCAAACACTCCGGTTTTGCCATTTCTGCTGATGATCACCTGGGAAGCGTAGTTTGGATTGTTGCCCGCATGGCAGACATAATCATCATAAACATTCCATCCCGCATAATAATGATTGTCATTCGTTGCTGTAAATCCGTCAAAATCAAATAGCCGGTTTACATTTTTCATCCATTTTATTAAATCTGACGTATTTGAAACCAAATATCCCGCAGCGATATTTCCATAATATGCCGGGGCGTCAAATGACCTTGCTTTCAAAAAATCCATTTTGTTTCCCTGTGTGATTTCCTCCGAAAAATGATCGGTTCTGAAAAATGAATCCTGCATATGAAGCGCTTCAAGTACATTTTCTTTCATGTAATTCTCAAATTTCTGACCGGTTACTTCCTCAATAATCAATGCCAAAATATCATAATTGATCGTAGCATACTCATGTACCCTGCCCGGTTCATGATTCAGCCTGATGTTTTTGATTTTCTCAATCGTTCGACGCAGGCTGCTATTTTCATTTGTACCGGATGGAATCAGGCATATTGTCCACGTTGGTATCCCACTCGTGTGTTCTAATAACTGCTCAATCGTAATTGTCGCTCTCTCGCCTTTAAATTCTGGTTCAAACCATGAAATATATTGGTCTACAGAATCCGTAATTTCCAGTCTGCCCTCCTTTTCTAATTGTAAGATTCCGAATGCCGTAAACGCTTTTGTCGTAGAGGCAAGCTCATATAATGATTTTTCATCAATGACCACATTGTCATCCCTGCTATAATTCAGAAATATTTCTACATCTTTGTCCATAATAGCAACCGACATGGAAGGAATATCTGTCATTTCACATATTCGGTTCATATATGCCTGCTCATTGTCGGCTGAATATTCTTTTGAATCATAATGGGTAACAACAAACATGATAATCATCAAAAATATGACACTCAAAAGTATTCTTCTAATCAAAATTTTTTTCATATGAAACTCACTTTACTTCACTCACACCGTCACCGCCGCATATGCTGCGCCCGCCGCCCGCAGCAGATCATCCGGCGCAAGCTCGATCTGCGAGCCGATCCTGCCGCCGCTGACGATAATGGACGGCAGCGCCTGCGCGGAGCTGTCGACGATCGTTGTGTACTGCTTTTTCATGCCGACGGCGGTACAGCCGCCGCGCACATATCCGGTCACGGCGTTGATCTCCTTCACATGGATCATCGCCACGGACTTCTCGCCCACCGCGCGCGCCGCCGCCTTCATGTCCAGCTCCGCCTCGATCGGGATCACAAACACAAAATAATTTTTGCCCGCCCCGACCGTCACGAGCGTCTTGTACACCTTCTCGTGCGGAAGACCGAGCAGATCTGCGATCTGGATGCCGTCCTCGAACTCCTTGCACTCGTAGGTCAGATGGGTGAACGGGATGTGCATGCGCTCTAAGATGCGCATTGCGTTCGTCTTGATCTCCTTTTGCTTTGCCATGGCCTTTGCTCCTTTCATTCTCCGCCGTTTTGCTCAAAACCACCAGTGTGCGGGCGCTGCGCTGCATCATCCATGTCCCAAAAATCCGCCGGGCACACCTCCTGCCATGTAACCGAAAATTCTGCACCCGCATAACAGACGGACAGGCAGTAGTCCGGCAATTCCATATCTGAAAAGCGGCACGGCCCGTCCGGCGAGCCGTCGCATTCCCCGCGCGGCTTTGCACCCTTTCCCGCGGCCACTGTACGCCCCCACTCCCCGTCCGCCGCGCGCGATTGTGCCGACGCATCCGCCCGGCATCCGCACGCCTCGTCCGTCACGCAAAAGCTTCGCATGTCGAGCGCCATCCCTTCCCCGGACAGCTTCAGGTAGCTCTCCTTGCGCGCCCAGATTTGGTAAAAGCCCGCGCCCGCCTCCATCGCCCGCTGCTCGCCCTCCGAAAAAAAGCGCCCTGCGATCTGCGCCTCCCGCTTCGTCTCCCCTTTTTTCTGAATGTCGCAGCCGACCGGAACCGGCGCGAACGCCGCCAGCGCATAGCCGCCGGAGTGCGACAGGTTAAAGTGGATATCCGGGTAATCCCGCGCGTACGGCTTCCCCTGCGCGCCAAATGCGAGCGCCACCGCGCGCTCCCGCAGCCCGCACAGCCTCCAAAGCCCGTAATCCAGCAGCATCCCCGCCATGAGGGAGCGCGCCCGCTCCGCCTCCGGCTTGATCTGTTCGATCTTCTGCTGCCGCTCCCGCGACAGCCCGCAAAAAAAACGCCGGAACACGTCGTCCGGTTTCAGCATTTTTGCACTTGCATAAAATCCGTAAATTTGTGTGTCCATGGGTATAGTTTACCACGGCGCGCTGAAAAATGCCAGAGGCTTTGCGGCGTGAACGCATGTGTGTTATAATGGAAAAAAATACAAAGGAGAAGTGAAACCGACATGAAAGCGATCACCGCAAACCCCGAGACGATCCGCGTCGTCTTTTCCAAAAAATACCTGATTCCCGATTTCCAGCGGCCCTATTCGTGGGAGAAGGAGCAGTGCGAAAAGCTCTGGGACGATATCATTGATTTTCATGAACAAAAACAGACGAAGGAGGATAGCTATTTTCTCGGAAATATCGTCATCAACCCGTCCTCCGATTCCATGGACAGCGCGTGGGAGGTCGTGGACGGACAGCAGCGCTTGACGACGCTCCTCTTGCTCATCAAGGCGCTGCACGCGCGCGCCGGAACCGTGAAGGCACTCGAGGAATGCCTGCGCATCAAGGATCCGCTCACCTCCGACCTGACCGACGAGCTGCGCGTCAGCTCCTGCGTCATCAGCGCGGACCGCGAAAACCTGCAGACGCTCATACTCGGAAATGCCGGCCAGCTCCCGGACTGCCGCCTGTCGGACAACTATGCCATTTTCTCCGGCAAAATCGACGACTGGTGGAGCTTGAAAGGCCAGACCACCGACGCCTTAAACGGCCTGATTCTCACGCTGCTCGACGGCGTCGTCCTGCTCCCGATCCACTGCGGCTCCGAGGACGACGCGCTGACGATCTTCGAGACGATCAACAACCGCGGGATGCTGCTCGCGGACGCCGACATTTTCAAGGCAAAGCTCTACCACGGCATACCAAAGGACGCGCAGGGTACGTTTATCGACGACTGGAACGCGCTCGACGACCACGACTGGCTGTTCCGCGTCCTCATGCACATCCTCCGCGCGAAAGCTGGCGACAGCAGCAAGGAAATCGGTATGCGCTCGTTTTTTACGGCGAAATCCCGCCTCGGCGACTACGAGGCGATCATGAAAAGCCTGAAAACCGTCAATGCAATCTACACGGACTGGTACGGCAGCGACGAGATCAACAGCCTGTGGTTTATCATGGAGACGTACCCAAATTACTACTGGAACTTCCCGCTGTATGTCTTTTTACATAAATACGGTGCGATCAACGAGACGTCCGGGGAGTTTGTGCTGCCTGATGCAAGAATGCAGGAATTTACGAAGCTTTTGGAGGCGACCGTCCGCTATTTTTTCATCAAGGGCGTCGTCCACAACTCCGTCAACGCCGTGCGGGATACGGTGTACAAA
>CAMTZV010000264.1 GCA_947086625.1 uncultured bacterium
TGGTATGACACGATTGCAGACCTGTCGCTTCCGATGGCAGTTTTGCCGGACGATATCTACAACATATTTAACAATGACGAGACGGATTCGACGATGCTCGCCGTGCTCTATGACACGGGCATGTCGGAGGACGAGACGATGGACGCGATCAAGGAGATCCGGGGGCTGGCAAGCGAGCAGTGCTTCATCAGCGGCATGTCGGCAGTCATCACGGATATCAAGGAGCTGTCCGACCGCGAGGTACCGATCTACGTTGTCATTGCGGTTGTGCTGGCGATCGTCGTGCTTTCGCTGACGATGGATTCCGCGATCGTCCCGCTGTTCTTTTTGCTCAGCATCGGAATGGCGATTATCTACAACCTCGGAACGAACATGGTAAAGGGCGAGATCTCCTACGTCACGCAGGCGCTGGCGGCGGTGCTGCAGCTTGGCGTTACGATGGACTATTCCATCTTCCTCTGGCACAGCTACGAGGAGGAATGTGCGCACACGAGCGACCATAAAGATGCGATGGCGTCCGCGATCGCAAACACGATCACCTCGGTCGTGGGAAGCTCCATCACGACGGTCGCGGGCTTCGTTGCACTGTGCTTCATGAGCTTTACGCTCGGTCTTGATCTGGGCGTTGTCATGGCAAAGGGAGTTGTCTTTGGCGTCATCGGCTGCGTCACGATCCTGCCGTCGATGATCCTCGTATTCGATAAGGCGGTACAAAAGACGAAGCACCGTCCGATCATCCCGGATCTCGGTGGGATCGCAGGCTGGATTACGAGGCATTACAAATGGTTTGTGGCGGTGTTCCTCATCATGCTCGCCCCCGCGATCTACGGCTACACGCACACCGACGTGTACTACGATCTGGCGGGCACGCTGCCGAAGGATCTGCCGAGTATCGTCGCAAACGACAAGCTCGAGGAAAACTTCGAGATGAACGCGACGCACCTGTATCTGATCGACAGCGGGCTTTCCGCAAAGGATGTTGCGTCTCTGATCGACGAGGTTGACGCGGTGGACGGCGTAAAGGCGACGATCGGCCTGGAATCGGTCATCGGCGCGGGCTTCCCGAAGGAAATGCTTCCCGCCGACCTGCTCGAGGTCGTCCAGAACGATGAATACGAGCTTTTGATGGTAAGCTCCGCGTATGCGATCGCCTCCGACGAGGTAAACGCACAGTGCGACAAGCTGGACGCGATTCTGGACAAATATGACACGAAGGGAATGCTCATCGGCGAGGCGCCGTGTACGAAGGATCTGATCAACATTACAAACGAGGATTTCAAGCGCGTGAGCGCGGTGTCGATTCTGGCGATCTTTGCGATCATCCTGCTGGTGTTCAAGTCGATCACCCTGCCGATCATCCTCGTGGCGGTCATTGAGTTTGCGATCTTTATCAACATGGGCATCCCGGCGTACACCGGAACCGTGCTTCCGTTTATCGCTTCGATCGTCATCGGGACGATCCAGCTCGGCGCGACCGTGGATTACGCGATACTCATGACGAACAAATACAAAAATGCGCGCTACAGCGGCTATGAAAAGAAAGAGGCGGTCACAATGGCGCTGCAGGGCTCTATCCAGTCCGTGATCGTGAGCGCGTTAAGCTTTTTCTCGGCGACGTTTGGCGTCGGGCTTTACTCGAACATCGACATGATCAGCTCCCTGTGCATCCTCATGTCAAGGGGCGCAATCATCAGTATGTTTGTAGTCATCTTCATCCTGCCGTCCATGTTTTTGATTTTTGATAAGATAATCGTAAAGACGAGCATCGGATTTAAAAACAAAAATGCAGGCGCGGCGGACAGCGGGCAGCGAAATATCCCGCGGCAGGCATAGCGGAACCACAGGACAGAAAATTTTATGAAAACCATACGCCGGGCCTGCCCCGTAGCAGGCGCGGCGGCGAAAACAGATATCAGATTTGGAGGTAATCTTATGAAGATCAAGGAGTTACAGAAAAAGTTTCAGAATAAATATGCGGTAAAGGTGATCGCGGGCGTTCTCGTGTTTGCGATGATGGGCACGAGCTTTGCGGCGGGCTATATGCAGGGCAACACGAATCAGGCGCTCGAGGCGCAGGCGGCGGAAAAGGCCGAGATCGAGGATAAGATCAACGAGCTTGTAAACCAGAAGTCCGCCCCGGACGACACGACGAAAGACGAGACGGTCTACATCATCTCGGATGCGAAGGGCAACGCCGGAAAGGTCATCGTCGAGGAGTGGCTGAAAAACAGGGACGGCGCGCAGACGATCGAGGACGTGTCGGATCTCGAGGGCATCACAAACGTCAAGGGTGACGAGACGTTCACGCAGGACGGCGATAAGCTGACCTGGCAGGCAAATGGCAGCGATATCTATTACGAGGGAACGACGAAAAAGCAGGTGCCGATCAGCGAGAAGGTCACGTACTATCTGGACGGAAACGAGATCGAGCCGGAGGCGCTGGCAGGCAAGAGCGGAAAAGTGACGCTGCGCTTTGACTACGAGAACCACGAGAAGACAACCGTTCATCAGGAGAGTGGAGACGTGGAGGTTTATGTGCCGTTTACCGTGATGACCGGCATGATATTAAATGACGATTTCACAAATATCGAGGTCACGAACGGCAAGGTGATCTCCGACGGAAAGAACAACATCGTCGTCGGGATGGCGATGCCCGGCCTGCACGAGAGCCTTCAGAAGAAGGACGGGGAGTTTGACAGCAACATCGAGTTCCCGGACTACGTCGAGGTGAGCGCGGACGTGGAGAACTTTACGCTGGATATGACCGCGACGATCGCGATGAGCGGCCTGCTCTCCGACATGAGCTTAAGCGACATCGACCTGTCCGATCTGGAGGATTCGATCGACGAGCTCTCCGACGGCAGCGAGCAGCTCGAGGACGGCAGCCGGCAGATCAAGGACGGACTTGACACCTTAAAGGAGAGCATGGGGGACTTCAAGACCGGCGCATCCGATCTGAAAAACGGTATCAACGACTATACGGACGGTGCAAAGAAGTTAAATGACGGCTTAAAAACATTGAATTCCAGCGTCGGAACGCTGTCTAAAGGAGCGGATACGCTCAATTCCAGCGCAAAAACGATCGCGGGCGGCGTGGCGAAGCTCGACAAGGCGCTGAACACGCAGATGAGCGAGAAGGAGCAGGCGGCGGCAAAGAAGCTGGTGGACGCGCAGTTTGCCAAGGGTAGCGCGACGTACAATTTTATCAGCAAGTCGGCGGCTGAAAACTTCAAGGGCACGATGACGAGCGAGGCGACCGTGAACCAGATCCAGGCGGGTATCTCCGGCATGGGCTTAACGAGCGACGGCGTGGTGGCGGCGCTGGCGGAGTATTACGCGCAGCACGGCTTTACCGACCCCACGAGCGGACAGACATTCAGCGCCGAGCAGTGCCAGGCCATGATGCCGGGAGCAAACGTGACCTACGCGGCGGCGTTCGCGGGCACCGTCTTAAAGGGCGGACTGGCACAGGGCGTTGCGGGCGGCATTGCGGAAAACGGCGCGGACGCGGTGGGCGCGTCGGTCGTGGCGGCGTGCCAGAGCGCAGCCCAGACGGCTGCCATCCAGGGCGCGGAAAACGCAAAGAAGCTGATTGCCTCCGAGATCGAGGCGGTCGATCAGGGAAGCGGCTACAGCCTTGTGACCGGCTCCAAAGCGCTCAGCGAGGGCATCTCCACACTGGCGGCGAGCGTGCCGGATCTCGTGAGCGGCGTAAACCAGCTCGCGAAGGGCGCGGATACGCTCGTGGCAAACAACGAGAAGCTGAAAAACGGCGCGAGCGACCTCTCGGAGGGCGCAGGAAAGATCGCGGACGGCGTGAACGAGCTGAATGACGGTGCGGGAGAGCTGCACGACGGCGTGGTGAAGTTCAACGACGAGGGCATCTCCAAGCTTGTGGACGCCTTCAACGGCGACGCGAAGGAGCTTTTGGACCGCATCGACGCGGTTGTGCAGGCGGGAGAGGATTATACAAC
>CAMTZV010000265.1 GCA_947086625.1 uncultured bacterium
CCCGAGTGCAAGCAGTCGAAGCGGCTCCTCTTCCGTCCCGCAAAGCCCGCACACAAGCGCACAGGCAGCGGAAAGCAGCAGCACGACGCCCGCGTACAGATGGATGCGCCTGCGCTCCGCCACGCTCTCGGAAAGCCTGCCGCTTTTATCTTCCTTCGGAAGCCGGATGTGCCGCACAAACGAATCCACTGCCAGCACAAAGCCGCCCGCAAACGGAAGCAGGATCGGAAGCCATATCGGAAAAAACAGCTCTGTTCCCATGATCTTCACCTCCTCAACTAAACATTCCAAGCCCGCGCGAGCAAAGCTCCACGATCGGCTGCGACACGAGGCCCAGCGCCAGGTTCAACAGGATAAAGCATCCGAACACGACCGATTTCTCCGGGTGCATCCGCATCTGCACGCGCGTGTAATCCCTGCCGTCCTCCGAGGAGACGTAGCCGGTCGGCGTGTAGATGATGAGCACCGCGCGCATGAAGTAGACGACGTTCAAAATCGTGCTGACCGCCAGCGCGATCAGCGTCGGAAGCATCTTTCCGGCCTCGTTCACCGCCGCCTGCGCGAACAGGATCTTCGAGATAAAGCCCGAAAACAGCGGAAATCCGATCATCGAGAGCGCGCCAACCGTAAACGCCACGCCCGCCATCCGGTTGCGGTAGCCCGCACCGGTCAGCTTCGAGAGCTCCTTGCTGCCGCCCGAGCACTCGCAAAGGCCCGCTGCCGCCACAAACAGCAGCGACTTCGTCGCGGCGTGGGACAGGATGTGGTAGATGCTCGCGAGCACGCCCGGGGTTGTCCCAAGCCCGAAGCCCATATAGATATAGCCGATCTGCGCCACCGACGAAAAGGCGATCATGCGCCGGATATTGTTCTCCCTCGCGGCACTGATCGAGCCGAACATCATGCCCGCGATGCCGAACACGAAAAACAGGTTGATGACCCGGCTGTTATAGAAAACGTCAAAGCCGATCACGCGGTAAAAAATTTTGATCAGCAGAAAAATATAGCCCTTCGACACGAGCGACGAGAGGATCGCCGCCGAGGATATGGACGAATAGCCATAGGCGTCCGGCAGCCACGAGTGGAACGGGAAAAGCGCGCTTTTGATCGCAAGCCCGACACACATCAGCCCGACCGCCACCATGAGCGGCGGATGATACGTGCCCGCGGCGGCGATCGCCGCCACCGACTCCTTGATATTGCTCATCAGAAGATGGCCCGTCAGCCCGTACAGAAAGCAGATGCCGAGCAGCAGCATACCGGAGCCGAGCAGGCTCATAATCATGTAGCGCACCGCCGCCTCCAGCGTGTGGCCGTTCTGCTTAATCATAATCATGCCGCAGGCGGAGATCGTGTTGATCTCGACAAACACGTACGCCGTGAACAGATCGTTCGTGTAGATCAGCGCGATCAGCGACGAGAGCAGCAAATTTACCATCACATAATAAAGGTTTTCCTTGCTCTCCTCCATCTCCGTCTTCCGCTCGAAGGCGCCGCCGACCATCGACAGCAGCATGACGACACAGAAGAACACCGCAATAAACGCCTCCAGCGGGCCGACGCGGATCTCGTTGCCCCACGGGGCGGGGAAATGCCCCATCCGATAGACATACGAGCCGCCGGAAATGCACACCTCGGCCAGCACAAACACCGACATCACGCCGACCGCCGTGATGACAGCGAGATTGATATATTTTGCCGTCTTCCCCTTTGAAATCATGCACAGCGGGCCGGAAAACAGCGTCAGGATGATACAAAACAGGGGGAAATTCCGCACAAATTCGAGATTCATTTAGTCGCCACCCCTTTTCACTTCCAGTGTAATCCGGTCGATATCGAGCGTGTGATATCTGCGGTAAAGCCGTATCGTCAGCGAGAGCATGAGCGCCGTCACGGACACCGACACCACGATGCCGGTCAGAACGAGGCCGCTCGGAATCGGATTGATGTAGGCTTCCACACTCTGTACGCCGTCCACGACGATCGCCGCCTTATGCCCCTGAATATAGCCCTTGAGCGCCAGAAAAAGGTACACCGCCGAATCCATGATATTAAAGCCGATGATCTTTTTGATGAGATTCTTTTGCAGCAACAGGTTGGAAAAGCCGATGGCAAAGAGCACCATCGCCGTCGCCTCCTCATAGTTGACGAGCAGATTCGAGAGATCCATATCAGTAGCCTCCCTTCCGGAACATCACGTAAAACGTGTACATCGTCCCCGCCACCACGAGCCCCACACAGATGTCGAGCACGAGAATGAGGCCGCTGCTCAAAATCGCGCCGGGTGTCCCAAGCGGGATAACGCTCTCGATGTGGTTTGCCCCGGTAAAAAACGAGTACGTCTTCGCGAGCGAATAGCACGCGAGCGCGCCAAAGCACATGCACTTGTACGTCTTCCCGGTGAAAAAGCGCTCCGTCTTCGCAAACCCGAACGCGTTCAAATACAAAATCAGCCCCGCGCCGCACACCGCGCCGCCGGAAAAGCCGCCGCCTGGCCCTAAATGCCCGCCCAGAATGACGTAAATCCCGAAGATCTCAATGACGGGTACGAGCACGCGCGCCGCCGTCTGCAGGATCACGTCGTTTTTCGGCTCATAAATGCGGTCGTTGTGCTCCGCCGTCTCCTGGTATTTCTTCTTGTCCCTGCGCAGCAGGATGAGCACCGTGCACGTCGCGAGAAAGAGCACATGCGACTCGCCCAGCGTGTCGAACGCGCGGTAGTCTAAAATCATGCCCGTCACGATGTTGACCGCGCCCGTCTCCTGCAGGCCGCTCTCGATATAGCGCGCGGGAACCTCGTTGTTCACCGGGTTTTCCATGTGCCCGTACTGCGGCAGGTACGATACGCCCATCAGAAGGATAAACAGCAGGCACAGGCAGAAAACGACCGAAAAAATGTTGTAAAATTTCTGGAACAGGCGCACCTGCGCATTGTGCTCCACGTCGTACGCCCGCTCGATGATGCTCTGATGCTGCAGCTCGTACTCGTGCAGCAGCTTTTCCGACTCGCGGTACTCCTCCTGCGGCCGCATTTCCACCTCGCCCAAAAACGGATCCTTCGTCCCGTGCAGCCACTGGCTTAACTTATAAGAGCGTGTCTTCTCGTAGGCCTCTCTCGATACCTTTTTACTCATGGCGCTCCTCCTCGTCCTCCTTCGCCTTCATGATCGCGTGGATCTTTTTCAGCGTGATAATAAACAAAATCGACGTGACGCCCGCGCCGACCGCAGCCTCGGTGATCGCCAGATCGGGCGATTCCAGCAAAATCCAGATCACCGACATGACGAGCGAGAACGACATGTAGATCAGAATCGAGTTGAGCAGGTTTTTCGACATGCTCACCGCCAGCGCGCACAGCACGAGAAAGCCGAGCAGAATATTAACAAAGATCCCCATTTTTCTCCTCCCTTTCCCGTGCAGCCTCTTCCGAGATATGACCCTCCCGGTCGATGGAAAGCTGCCGGTAGTGCATCCTCGGCTCCTCGTCCGTCGCCGCCTCCAGCCGCGCGATCAGATGCGAGGACACCGGGGAAGAAAACCAGAGAAATATTATGACCAGAAAAAGCTTGAGCGACGTAAACGAAAAGCCGCACATCAGGATCAGCCCGAGCAGGCAGCTCCCGATGCCCAGCGTATCGCCCATCGCCGCCGCGTGCATACGGTTTAATACATATTTAAAGCGGAACACGCCAACCACCTCAATGAGAAAGATCAAAAGCCCGCACACAAGCAGGGCGCCTCCCGCCAGAAAGCGGATCCATTCAATAGCTTCCATCTTCCGTTTCCCCCTCGTCCTCTTTTCCTTCCTTTCGCTGCCGGTACACGCCCATGTACACCTTGCACAGCACAATGACCGCGAGAAAGCTCGTCATCGCGTAGATCAGGCAGATATCCACGAGATAGCCCTCCTGCTTCATGACCGCCAGAATCGCGATGATCGTAAGGGTCAGCGTAC
>CAMTZV010000266.1 GCA_947086625.1 uncultured bacterium
TCGGATTATATGAAAACGCTGCTGCCAAACGCGGAGCTGATGGAGGAGAACCTCGGCTCCTATGTGCTGGCGGCGGCTTTTGGGGATGAGGCGGCGCTCACGCCGGTCGTGGTCTCAAGCGATACGACGGATGTCTCGCAGGTGCAGGCGCTTGGGCTTGCGCTTGATGAGAGCGGGGAGAGTGCGAAGGACGCGGCGGGCGATCACTATGCGTCCGCAAAGCGGCTCATCCTCTACAGCAACAACGCGCCGTTTGACGCGCAGCGCTGGTATCTGCTGGGTATGTGCGCCACGGAGGATCTGTTTGCGTTTTCGGGGCAGGTGCGGACGCTTTTGCTCCTGTCGATGGCTATGACGTTTTTCATCGGCCTGGCGGGTATCGTGCTGGCGAGCGCGCGCATCTCAAGGCCGATCCGGCGTCTCTTTGACGAGGTTGCCGGGGCGCAGAGGGGAAAGGCGATGCCGGTGCTCTCGCCCACGGGCATCCGCGAGATCGACCGGCTTGCGGATTCTATTACGGGGCTTGGCCGGGAGGTGGTAGAATCATCCACCCGTCTGCTTGGCATTATGGACATGGCGAGTGTGGAGCTTGCAGGCTATGAGCTGAAGGACGGCGCAGAGTATGCCTATGTCACGGACAACTATTTTCCGCTGCTGGGCGGGGATAAAATCGACGCCGACGCCCTTCGGGTGGAGGAGTTTCTCGCGCTGCAGGGGAAGCGGCATGAGACGCTCGAGCACTTTGAGAGCAAGGACGGGAGCGTCGTCTACAGTGTGCCGCAGGAAGACGGCAGCGTCCGCTATCTCCGCTATGAATACCAGAAAAAGGACGGACGTCAGATCGGTCTGATCGAGGATGTCACGGCGTCCACGCTGGAGCGTATGCGCATTGAGCGCGAGCGCGACAGCGACAATCTGACAAAGCTTTTTGCGCGAAGGGGCTTCAAGCGGGAGGCGGACAGGCTCTTTTTGCAGCCGGAGCGCCTGAAGTGCGCGGGGCTTCTGATGATCGATCTCGACAATCTGAAAACGACCAACGACCGCTTTGGACACGAGTTCGGAGATCTCTATATTCAGACGGCAGGCAGATGCTTTGTGGAAAATACGCCGAAGGATACGCTGTGCGCGCGTATGTCGGGGGATGAGTTTATCGTCTTCTTTTACGGGTATGACAGCATCGACGAGATACGGGAGTATCTCGCGGCGCTCTACCGCGCGATTGGCGAGGTGGAGTTCGTGCTTCCCAACGGGGATAACATGGGGCTGAGCGCCTCCGGTGGTATCGCCTGGTATCCGGGGGACGCCACAGAGCTCTCGGATCTGATGAAATATGCGGACTTTGCGATGTATCAGGTAAAGCGCTCGAAAAAGGGAACGTACACGGAGTTTAACGAGACGCTCTATCGCAGGGAGCAGATCGAAATTCAGAGGCAGCGGGAGCAACAGTAAAGAAAATATGACGCCGCCGCCGGAAAAAATTACTTTTTTTAGCAAATTATTACATATATTACAGAAATGAAATATTTTTGCAAAATTTATCTTGACAAGACGTGAAGATATCGATACAATGTAATAGTAATGTTTGATGAAAAATTCGCTCTTATTTTTCATAAAAACTTCCTTCTTACGCGAAGAAGCCCGCTGTTCCTGCGGGCTTCTTTACTTTTTTATGCGCAGGCCCGCATAGGGAAATTTGCTGCTAAAGCAGCATGCGGGCCGCGCGGCGAGTAGGGAGAAAATCTTCCCTGCTCGATTTGACATCGTATTTATTTTAAAATGTAACGGATTTCAGCGCCCTCGCCGAGGCTGCACCAGGAGAAGCCGTCGCGCGTCGTACAGTAGTAGATTTCCACGACAGCGGGCTGCTCCGGTACAAAAGGGTCTAAAAGCTGAGCGCCATAGAGGTGGAACTCGACGCCCTCCGTGCTGCAAAAGGCATAGATCGTATCGTTCGAATCGACGGCGCTCTGAAAGGACTGCGGCTCGATCTCGAGGGTGGCGGCGGGCTTTTTGTCCAAAAGCTCGGTGCCGTGCATGACGGTTGTGAGGTAGAGCAGCGCCGCCAGCAGAAAGCTGAAAATGACAATTCCCGCGATGGGCAGTATGTACACCGCTTTTTTGTGGTACATGACAGTGATGACCAAAAGATTTGCGAGCAGCGCCGCCGCTGCAATGATGAGAAACCAGTAAAAAATGTTCATGATCTGGAAATCCTTTCGCCGCATCGATCGTTTGATTGCTGTATGGTACAGCTATTTTTTATGATAGCGGATGAAGGGCGCCCGTGTCAACAAAACTTTTGACCTTGAAACAAAAAAACAGATAAGGTATAATAAAAAACAGGGGTAATAAGTCAGGGGGAGGTATCAGGTATGGATGGGAATTACGGTTGTATGCTGGTTCTTACGCTCGCTTTGCTGGCGTTCATGCGTGTCAATCACAGCAGGGAGAGCGCGCGCTGCAGGATCATTAAATGGGGATTCTATTTGCTGCTGATCAATGAGGTCTCGGCGGCGTTTCGCGCGCAGATCCTTTTTGACAGCGGGATATATCCGCTTGCGGTGATCTATCTGGCGCTTGTCATATATTTTCTTACAGAGGCGGTCGTCACGATCCTGGCGTTTATGTATCTGCTGACGCTGTTTCCTGCGCTTGAGAAAAAGGGGAATGCGCTGCAGACGCTTTTCTTTACGTGCGTGTCCATCGCGGCGCTTGTGATTGTCACAACGCCGATCACCGGGTTTGTCTATCATCTGGATTACCGAAGGGACGGCGGCCCGGTCGTGTTAAGCGGCAGCTACGCGCTGCTGTTCTATGTCCGGCTTGTGCTTCTGGCAGTCTTTTTCGTGGTGGTCCTCTGGAAGCGGAGCGTGCTGCCGCGCAGACAGTTTGAAAACATGTCGGTCGTGCTGGCGGTGTCTGTGGCGCTGCATCTGTGCGCGCTCGTGTTCCGGTCGATCTATCCGTTTGGCTTTTTCGCGAACACGTTTTTCGGGATGCTCTACTGGCTCTTTCACAGCGCAAGCTATGAGGAGGGGCGGGGATATATGGGCTCCGATCTCTATGGAAAGGAGCTGGCGTATGATCTGTCGGGAAAGCGGCCCTTCTATGTATTTGAGGTTTCGGTGGCAAATATTGACTATCTGATGCAGCGCGGGAAGCTGAGCAGGGATGATCTGATGAGTGTCTACGGGGAGCTTTTCGAGCGGATGAACGAAGCTTATCGCCGGGCGCTTGTGTTCCGCAAGCATCCGGGGCGCATCGGCGTCATTGCAGAAGGGCTCTCACAGGAGGAGGCGCAGGCGATGGCGGAGCGCCTGAAGGAGTGGATGGAAGGGCTGTTTGACGGGATCCTTGTCTACCACATCGTGGGAATCTCCTGCCCGCAGTACGGGGAATGTGCCGCGGACGTGGAGCATCTGCTGAAGCTTCTGACTGCAAAATGCGAGCCCTGCGGCATCTATTTTTGCAGCGAGGAGGATTTTGCGGAGTTCGACGCGCGGGGCGAGGTGCTTTTGTATCTGCAGAATATCTGCGCGCAGGAGGAGGATATGGTGCTCTTCGGAAGCCCGATGATCGACCGGAAAAGCTCACGCATCGAGCGGTTTGAGGTGTTTGGCCGCGCGCAGATGGCGGGCAGCGGCATCATCGGCTCCCACCGGATCACCGATCTCGCGCGGCAGTACGGCTACAGCCACGACGTCAATCTGGCAGTGCTGAAAAATATATGCGAATATCTGAAGACGGCAGAGGCGGCGGGAACACGTTTGAAGGTGTCCCTGCGCATTTCCAGCGACGAGCTGGAAAACCCGGGCTTTGCAGGGGATGTGCTTGATATCGTGAATCAATACGGCTTCGAGAAGGAGACGATCGGCTTTGAGGTAAAAATGGCGCCGGGGCAGCGTGACATCGAGGGGATGCTTCGTGTCATGCAGACGCTTCGCGAAAACGGGA
>CAMTZV010000267.1 GCA_947086625.1 uncultured bacterium
AAGAGCTTGAAATGTGGGATTTTGGTCCGTTTGGAATTTTTGATATGTGGGAGGCCGAGCAGATTACCGGAGACCCGCGTAATTCTCTATATTTAAGGAGAGACTGACATGGGTAAGGAAATGGAATTTTTTATTTTTCTGATTGAGAGCTATGCGGAATATAAAAAAACTACGGCTGATAAAGTTTTGAAATTGTGGGATAAGCTGGAATTAACGGATTTTATATATACGATGTATGATAGATATCATATTGAGCGTTTGGAAAATGCTTTTGAAGATATTGACAGGCTTGCCGCAGAAAGACAGATAAGGTTTCATGGCATAGCAGAAAGGGTCTGACATGGATGAAAAGGGCGATCCGCTCCTTTGGCGGATATGCCGACGCGCAGCTTCGGCGCCTGCAAAATGCGATCGCCAGGGATACGCTGCCGCAGAGCGAGCGGGAGCAGCATATTTTAAAGTCTGTGAAAAACGCGCTGGATGATTTTAACCGGAGGTATGCGGGGCGGGAAACAGGAAGCATCCGGAATTATATCGACCGGTCAGACAACCCGGCGCCGGACAGCGGCGGACTATACGATGGAGTTTTGTGTGCAAGAAAACATTTAAGTAACAGGGAGAGAGTGTGTATGGATATTCGTAACTATCAGGCATATATTTCGGCAGAAACGATGATGGGGCCGAACAGCGTACGGATATTGGCGGAGCTGTTTGACCGTTACCCGTTACGGCTTGCCCCGGAGGATCTGGTTCTCGATCTGGGATGCGGGACGGGACTGACAAGCCTTGTGATTGCGAAAGAGACCGGAGCGCGTGTGTACGCAAATGATTTGTGGATCAGCGCAGAGGAAAATGGAAAACGGTTTGCCCGGTGGGGTGTCGGGGATCAGATAACCCCTGTCTGTGAGGACGCGAACGATCTGCATTTTGAAAAAAAGCAGTTCCGGGCGCTGGTCAGCATCGACGCTTATCATTATTTTGCGGGAAGCAGCGGATTTTTTGAGGAAAAGCTGCTGCCGCTTTTGAAAGATGGCGGAGCGGTTTTGGTTGGAATCCCCGGCCTGAAGGAGGAATACGCGGGTCGTGCCAGGGAGCTGCTTTCCGATTGGCTCGGAGAGGACGCATATATGTTCAAAAGCCCGGGCGATTGGAGCGCGCTCATCGGCGGCAGCAACCGCATCGATTCGGTGGAAACGTGGGAAATGGACTGCTTTCGCGAAGCGTGGGACGACTGGCTTGAGTCGGATCACAAATTTGCGCTGGGCGATCGGAAATTTTATGAGACAGTCATTCAACCGTATACCTGTTTTGTGGGCATTTCTGTCACGCTGAAAGAGATTTATGGTAGATGATTATTTTATGTGTGCAAAGGCAGCAGAAAGGGTACGGCATGAATTTTAAAGCGCTTTTACAGACAGCCGAATATGATTTTATCCGCAGCAATGAACGTCTCGGAAACAGGATCATGCTTCTCGGACTGGGCGGCAGCTATGCCTATGGAACGAATCACGAGGGCAGTGACGTTGATTTCCGGGGAGTTGCGTTGCAGCTTCCGTCGGATTTGATCGGGCTTACGAAATTTGAGCAGTATACGGACGAGGGGACGGACACGGTTATCTATGGCTTTAACAAGCTGGTAAGGCTTCTTTTGGAGTGCAATCCGAATACGTGTGAGATGCTGGGGCTTGAAGAGGAGCAGTACCTGATAAAATCAGAGCTCGGACAGGAGCTGATCGATCACAGCGGATTGTTTCTCTCAAAAAGGGCGATTCGGTCCTTTGGCGGATATGCGGACGCGCAGCTTCGGCGCCTGCAGAATGCGATTGCCAGGGATACGCTGCCGCAGAGCGAGCGGGAAAGGCATATTCTGAAATCTGTAAAAAACGCGCTGGACGATTTTAACAGCAGATATGCCGGACGGGAAACCGGAAGCATCCGGCTTTATATCGATCAGTCGGACAATCCGGCTTTTGATACGGAAATTTTTGTGGATGCGGATTACAGGCATTTCCCGTTGCGCGATTACGCGGATCTGTGGGGGACGATGCGCACCGTCGTGCGCGATTATGATAAAATCGGAAAGCGCAACAAAAAGAAGGATGAAAACCATCTGAACAAGCACGCCATGCATCTGATCCGGCTTTTTATGATGGCCGTCGATATACTGGAACAGGGTGAGATTATTACGTGCAGAACAGGCGATCTGCCGGTTTTGCGCGCTGTCCGCCGCGGAGATTACATGCTTTCAGACGGCAGATTTTCGCCGGAGTTTTACGAGTTGCTGGAGGAATATGAGCACAAATTGGATGAGGCCGCGAAACGGACTGCGCTGCCGGATGAGCCGGACATGGAGGGCGTAGAGCGCTTTGTGGAACGCGTAAACCGATATGCCGTGACGGGGGAACTGATATGAGGGATATTGAAAAAGAAATACCCTGTATGCGCAAAGAACAGCGCAGGAAAGAGGAAATACCCTGCGGGTATACCTGTATGCGCAAAGGACAGCGCGGGAAAGAGGAAATTGCTGAAAAGCTGGATGAAATAGAGAGAGCAGAGGGTGTGCGGATTCTGCACGCGGTCGAGTCGGGAAGCAGGGCATGGGGCTTTGCCTCACCGGACAGCGATTTTGATGTGCGGTTTGTGTATGTAAGGCCGCAGGAGGATTACTTTCGCATTGACGAACGGAGGGATGTAATCGAATGGCAGCTTGACGAAGTGCTCGATATCAACGGCTGGGATTTGAAGAAGGCGCTCCGCCAATTCGCGAAAGGAAATGCCACGCTTTTTGAGTGGAGCGGTTCTCCGATTGTTTACCGCACAACGGCGGAATGGGAGAGGATACGGGAAGTATCGAAACAGTATTTTTCGGAGAAGGCCGCGGTTTACCATTACTATGGGACGGCAAACAGCACGATTCAGGGATATCTTCAGGGAGAAAAGGTTCGATACAAGAAATATTTTTATGCGCTGCGGCCGCTTCTGGCGGCACAGTTTATCGAGACATATCATACAGCCCCGCCGGTGCGTTTTTCTGATCTTCTGAATATGGACATGGAATCCGGGCTGAGAGCTGCGATCAATGAGCTTTTGGAAATTAAGAAGAGAGTGACAGAGACAGAAGAGCATTTGCAGATTCCTGTCATCCGGGCATTTATTGAGGAGGAAACTGCAAGGCAGAAGGCGCTGGCAGACCGCCTTGCGGATGACCGCAACCGGGATGTTGCGGCGCTGAACCGGATATTCAGGGAAATCGTTTCGGCGCAGGCTTACAGGCAGGGCGTGACAGAACGTTTGTGAATTGAAAAATCCCGTGTTTTTACTGGATGTGTAATACATTCGCAAAATGAACAGCTGCTTTCCAGCATAACAAAAGGATACGGTGTAACCCCTTTTGCGAAAGTTACGCCGTATCCATCGATTGATTCATTTATTTCCTAAAATTTCAACCTGCATATAAGAACACCAAAAAATTTCTACATTCTTAAATCCACTGTTTTGGGTAATTAGAAATCCACCTCAGTGTCATAGTAGCAGCACTTCAACAGCTTCTCCATCTCCTCCTGTGAAGGAATGCGGGGATTGGAGCCGGTGCATGCGTCTAATATCGCGTTTGCAGCGATGTCCGGCAATCTCTCTAAGAATACCTCCTCGGGAACGAAGCCGTTCTCGGTGGGGTAGCTGTCCGCGCCGTAGTTCTTGATGCAGTGCGGGATGTTCAGATCGTCGTTCATCTTACGCAGATAATCGATGAGCGCCTTTACCTTGTCGTCGTCAGACGCAGACTTGTCAGCGATTCCCATGTAGTCAACGATCACGCCGTAGCGCTTTTTCGCCGTCTCGTCCTTGGCATTGAACGCGATGACCTTCGGCAGATACATTGCGTTTGCCGCGCCGTGGATGATATGTGCGCCGAAGTCCTCAAAAGCGGCTCCGGTCTTGTGTGCCAT
>CAMTZV010000268.1 GCA_947086625.1 uncultured bacterium
CATATTTTTGATCTGAAGCTCATCCTCCAGATCGAGCGCCACCGGGTAGTCAAGCGGTCTGCCGTCCAAAAGCTCGATGAGGTGCTCCGCCTCCTCGATGCCCTGCTCTACGTTTTTCGCACGCGTGTAGCAGTAGACACCCACGCCGATGCCCTGCTCACGCGCACCGTTATAGTACGTCTCAAACATGTTATCCACCGACGTGCCATAGGTCGCGCGCAGCATCGCAAACTCGATCCCGGACTCCTTCACCGTCTTCCAGTCGATCGCCTGCTGCCATTTGGAGACGTCGATGCCGTTGACCTTACAGTCCGTCACCGTAACCTTCACCTGCGCCGATGTGCCGCCGATCTCGGCGTAAACGGTCGTCGTGCCGGGCGCCACACCCGTCACCCTTCCTTCTGCGTCCACCCTTGCAACCTCGATATCCTCACTGCTCCAGGTGAACTCACCCGAGAGCTCGCTTTTGGCCGTCAGCTTTTTCGATACGCCGGGCCCTAAGAAGAGCGTGCGCGTGTTGACGCTGACCTCCCCGAGCTTTATCGTCGCCGCCCTGCTCTTCTCGCTGACGAGCGACCCGTGCACCGCCTGGATCTTATAGGAATAGGTTTCTCCCGCGATCAGCCCGCTGTCGGTGTAGGCGCTTCCCTTTACCTTCGCAGCGATCTCCACATCCGGGCCGTCCCCCTGCGCGCGGTAGATCGTGTACGACGTCGTTCCCTTCGTCTTTGTCCAGGTGAGCTTCACGCCGCCGCTTCCGTCCTGCACGGCGCGCAAATCGCCCGGCGCGTCCGACGCCGTCCACTTTGATTTCGCGGGCGATTTCGCCCCGTAGCCGTTTGTACCGCCCGCACTCTGGTAAGCGCTAACCTTATAAAAATATTTCGTGCCCGCCTCCACGGTCGTATCCGTCCAGCGGAGGGCGGCTTTGTCCAGCTCCTTCACAAGCTTGTAGCCCTTGCTCTTTTCCAGGCTGCGGTAGACGGCGTAGCCGCCCGCATCGGGAATCGCCGTCCACTCCACCGTGAGGCTGTTTCCCGCAGAATTTGTCACCGCCGAGATCGCCGGGGCGTCCATCTGCGCTTTTACGCTCTGCGGCGTCGTGCATTTTCCGCGCGCCTTCTTGTTGTCGGGATTGTAGCGCAGCGGCATGATCTTATAGTAATAGGTCACGCCGGTCGTGACCGTGTTCGTGTAGCTCGTGCCGTACACCGTCTTGACGCTCTTGTAGCCACCTGTTTTCGTCGTACTGCGGTACACGCGGTAAAAATCCGCCCCCTCCACCGCCGTCCATTCCAGGTCGATTTTGTTGTAGGCGCTGGCCGCCAGCTTTGTGAGCGTCGGCTGGGACAGCACCGGCTTCACCTTCAGGCGCGCGGACGTCGCCGTCGCGCCTGACGCATCCGTCACGACCACGCGGAAAAATGTATTTTTCCCTGTGTAAAGCTCCTGCGCGTGATACCGCAGCTCCTGATCCGGCGTGAGCGTGACGAGCGTTGTGTAATTTTTTTTATCCGCTGACTGCTGCAGCTCATAGCTTGCCGCCTGCTCCACCGCATTCCAGCTGATTTGTGCAGAATTGTATCCGACGCTCTCCGCCGTGAGAGCCGGCGCTTCCGGCTTTACAGGGGCAGCCACGGGATCGTCCGTAACCGTCAGATCCGCAGGGGCAGTCGTGACGTCCGGCCCGGCCTCCTTCTCCTGCCCTTCCACCGCAAATACGGCCGAATCTTTGCCTTCTTCGATATCAGTCGCCGCGCGGACAGGCTGCGCGGGCATACCTGTGACTGCCATCGACAGACACAGCCCCGCCACCAGAAATTTTCCTATGTATCCGTTCATGTTTCCTCCTGTATTCGCTCCTATGTTTTCGGTTCCTTCTCCTGTGCGCGCCACATGCGCAAAGTATGTCATAAGTTTATCCAAAAATACCCGAAAAGTCAACGCAACGTGCGTTCGGGTCGGGTGCCGTTACATCTGATGCCGCACGACCTCATACTCGTTATCCGAGCGGTAATACGGGCACCCTGCGGACATGCCGGTCAATAATTGCACCCTGTCGTCCTCATCCATATCTACATCGCACACATATGCATCCCAGTCCTCATCATAGCTGTAATTTGCACATGAATCACAGACAGACTGCTCCATCTCGTCCTCCCTTCTGCCGGCTTGCCTCTCACGCCGGAATATGCTATGCTCATGTTACCCTCGATCGACAAGGGTACCCTCGACAGCCGGAATCACCTGCTGCCATCAGCGACAAATAACACCCTCGATATGACAGGGGTATTGTCGTATACTATAATATATACGTTAAGGAGAGGCGCCGCAAAGGGGTCGAATGAATGAAAAGTAGAAAAAACTATCTGATCTTACAATTACAGGAATCCTGCTACAGCTCTTACAACTATTTCAGCGGCCGGATCGCCCGCGTGCTTCGCGGGCGCGGACACGATACAACCGTCTTTTGCGCCGCAGACGAACCGCTCGAGCGCCTGGAACGGTTTGCAGGCGCACACTTTGACGCCATAATCGGCTGCAACTGTCCCGCACCGCGCTTTACGACGGAGACAGGCACACTTTTTCTGGATGAGATCGACGCACCCTTTTTTAATCTATTGCTCGACCATCCGCTCTATCACCACGATTCGCTGAAATGTGCGCTGAAAAATTATCATGTGCGCTGTCTCGACGAGAACCACGCCGCCTACGTGCAGCGCTATTATCCGCACATCAAAAGCGTCGGGCTGTGGACGGCCGTCGGAGAGCCGGCTGCGCAGACGGATGGCTTTGCGCAGGAAACGGACACCGCGCCGCCGGAAACTCACGCGCCGGTTCCGATCCGCGCACGCCGCATCCCCGTCCTCTTTTCGGGCACCTACACCGACCCCGACGACATCCTGCGGGCGATCGGGGAGCTTCCGCCGTTTATCCGGTCCGACTTAAAGCTTCTGATTGCAGAGCTTTTGGAGCACACAAACCAAACGATCGAGGGCGCAATCTGCGCGCTCGGCGACACACTCGAGTCGTATCTGCCCGAGGCGATGCCGCTCTACGTGCAGAGCTGCTTTTTAGCCGACACCTACGTGCGCGCTTACCGCCGCCGGACGCTTATACAGGCCGCGGAGCGCGCGCGTCTGCCCCTCGCGCTCTACGGCGACGGCTGGGAGAAATTACCCCGCGCCGCGGACAGCACGCTTGCGCTCCACCCGCAGATCCCGTTTGCATGTACCTTTTCGCTCATGGCGGACAGCCGCATTACCTTAAACCTCATGCCTGAATTTAAGGCGGGCTTCCACGACCGCGTCTTTTCCGCGATGCAAAACGGCTCCGTCGCGGCCACTGACCCGTCACGCGCGCTCCTGCGGGCGTTTACAGACGAACGCGAGCTGCTCTTCTACGACGCCGCGCGGCCGGATACGGCGTGCGAACGCCTGCGCCGCGCACTCGAAGCCCCCGAACGGCTCCAGCAGATCGCGGACGCCGGGTTTGCGGCTGCGAAGCGGTTTTCGTGGGAAAATGTGATACCGGATTTCGGGGAATAGTTTATAGAAAAAACAGAAAGGAACGAACACGATGAGCATGAACATCACCATCATCCACGGACAGAGCCATCGCGGCTCTACTTACCACATCGCGCGCCTGCTCGCGAAAAAGCTGGGCGGCGAGGTCACCGAATTTTTTCTGCCGAAGGATTTCGGGGCGTTTTGTACCGGCTGCACGGCCTGCTTTATGCAGTCGGAGATGAAATGCCCGCACTTTGAAAGCCTCGCACCCATCACAAGAGCGCTGGATAGGGCGGACGTCATCATTCTGGCAAGCCCGGTATATGTGTACCACGCAACCGGCGCCATGAAGGCGTTTCTCGACCATTACGGCTGGCGGTGGATGGTTCACCGCCCCGAGGAAAAGATGTTCTCCAAGCAGGCCGTGTGCAT
>CAMTZV010000269.1 GCA_947086625.1 uncultured bacterium
TTTGCGCCAGTTTTCTTGCTGCACTGTAATCTTCACTCGCCATATGATCT
The DNA here is from genome assembly GCA_947086625.1 of uncultured bacterium. Classification (GTDB taxonomy): domain Bacteria; phylum Bacillota; class Clostridia; order Lachnospirales; family Lachnospiraceae; genus W0P33-017. The sequence continues at coordinate 51 of CAMTZV010000269.1, forward strand.
CCTTACTTATCCATTCTAAACATCAGCTCAGACGCGCCATTCGCAAAGGCTCTTACATGAATCGCATATTACGTTTCCGATGGCTGAGCCGGTTAGGAAAAGTATACCAGCTCGTCGTCCGGCTTTTCGGCCTGCTTCACCTCCGTGGCATGAAGCACCGGACCCTTCCCTTTATACTCCATCGCAAACTCATAGGCGACCCTGGCCGTCACCCAGGCCCACGAGCGGTGCGAAAGCTGTTCCGCCTGCTCGTATTTGCACTTGATACCGATAAACTGGATATCCTCCGCGCAGCAGGTCATTGCAAAACGCCCGGGCACAAACACGTCGCTTTTAAGCTTGCCCTTCGGCCTGTAGATGAGCGCAAGGAATTTGATCGTTTTCCCGACGTACTGCTTCGGATGATCCATGATATCAAGATAAAAAATGCCGTAATCCGCATCCGAGATCTCGAGAAAATCCGCGCTCATATCATAGGGCAGCTCTTCCTCATAGCTCTCGTCCAGCGAGCCGTCCGCCCGCTCATAGACGATCTGCGCCTTGCGGTTTTTCGCCTTGACGCTGCGCCTGAACTTCGCCTTGGGCGTCGCGTCGCCGCAGCGATTGAAAATAACCACATCAGAGATGATAAACTGCTCCAGCATCATCGTGCGCATATTGTTCAAATACATTTCGTATGTCGTCGCATCCACCGTCGTGAGCACCTGCACGATCGTCCAGCCGTCCGGCGCGTCCAGCTCCAGCAGCGGCGCCAGCTCCCACGTCCCGTTGTACTCGATGAATACCTGATCCGGGCGGTACATCTCGTGAAGCCGGTGGAATGTCTCCCGCGTGATCTCGGTCACGTCGTCCAGCGTCACAAGGTTCGCGCCGATCTTTTTCAGGCGTCCCTCGTCCAGCTCCACATCGCCGTCCTCACACAGGACAACCAGTGTCTTCGCATCCCTTCCAAAGCCGTTCTCAAAGAGCGTCTCCGCGATGAGCGACGTCTTTCCGCTGTCCATAAAGCCGGTAAATAAATATACGGGTATCTCCTCCATGGGCCAAACATCTCCTTCCAAATCACAGCCTGCTGCACATTTCTGTCACAAATATTATAACAGGAATAAACTTTCCAGCTCCTTCTCCTTCAAATCGCAGCCGATTACGCACAGCCTTCCCGTGTAGTCCGGCTCGCCCGCGCGCAGCTCGTACTCTCCGGGCACCATGTCAAAGTAGATCCAGCCGCCCTGCGCGTCCTCGACCATGCCCTTCGCGCGCAAAATGACACCGTAAAACTCGTCGTCGCTGAGCGTCTTTAAGATGCTCTCCACCTCGTCTCTTGTATACTTGCGGGGCGTCTCCTTCCCCCAGCTCGTGAACACGTCGTCCGCGTGGTGGTGATGATGTCCGTCATGCCCGTCGTGGTCATGGTGATGCCCGCAGGCGCACACGCCGTTCTCGTCGTAGTGGTGCTCGTGATGTGCATGCTCCTCATGGTCATGCGCATGGTCGTGCTCCTCATGCCCGTGCTCCCCGTGCTCATGGTGATGGTCGTGCTCCTCATGCCCGTGACCCTCATGGTCATGGTGATGGTCGTGCTCCTCATGTCCGTGCTCCCCGTGCTCATGGCAGTGCTCATGCTCGTGCGCCTCGTGGTCGCGCTTCGCCTGCTCCTGTGCGAGCAGCTTCATCTCGAGGGAATCCTGCCCCTCGATGACCTTTAGCATTGCCTCCCCGGAAATCTGATCCCACGGCGTCGTGATGATGGATGCCTTCCCGTTCAGTGCCTGCATCTGCTTCACGCACAGCTCAAGCTGCTGCGCCGTCGCATTCTGGCTCCGGCTTAAGACGATTGTCGTCGCATACTCGATCTGGTTGTTGAAAAACTCGCCGAACGCCTTCATCTGCTTGCTCGCCTTTGTCGCATTGACAACTGTGATGAGCCCGTTTAAGGCGACGTCATGCGTCTGTTCCACATCGATGACGGATTTCATGACATCCGAGAGCTTTCCGACGCCCGACGGCTCAATTAAAATGCGGTCCGGGTGAAACTTCTCGATGACCTCCCTCAGATTTTTTCCAAAATCGCCCACGAGCGAGCAGCAGATACAGCCGGAGTTCATCTCCGTAATCTCGATGCCCGCGTCCTTTAAAAAGCCGCCGTCGATGCCGACCTCGCCAAACTCGTTCTCGATAAGCACGAGCTTTTGCCCTGCAAACGCCTCCTCGAGCAGCTTTTTGATGAGCGTCGTCTTCCCGGCTCCGAGAAAGCCGGAAATAATGTCTATCTTTGTCATGTTGTCTCCTTTCTCTGTCCTTCTATCATGAAATATGCCTGACGCAAAAAGCAAACCGCCCTACATCCGCTCCGGTGCGGAAAATCCCAGCACGTCGATGCACGTCTCCAGCACGCCGCGCGTCAGATCCAGCAGCGCGATATACGAATTCTGCCGTGAAACATCTTCCTCCGCCAGAATTTTTGTCTCGTGGTAAAAATGATTCAGCGCGTTCGCCAGATCGTAGATATAGGCGCACACCCGATGCGGCGCAAGCTCTGCAAACGCACCCTCGATCACACCGTTGAACTTTGCCAGCTCAAGCTGCAGCGCCTTTTCACTCTCGGAGCCTGCCTCGCCCACTGCCAGCCCCGTAAGCTCGTGGCCCGCCTGCCTGTACTTGTTCAGAATAGACTTGATGCGCACGATCGTATACAGAATATAAGGCCCGGTGTTGCCCTCAAACGACGTAAAGCGATCCACGTCAAAAATATAATCCTTGGATGCCTGATTGGACAGATCACCGTACTTGACTGCCGAGAGCGCGATCTGCGCCGCGGTCGCACGCGCCTGCGCTTCACCCATCGTCTGGTTTTCATTCTGGTTGTCCACGATCTTTTGATACATCTGTGCCTCGATATCCGAAAGCAGCGTCTCCAGACGCATCACGCCGCCCTCTCTGGTCTTAAAGGGCTTGCCGTCCCTGCCGTTCATCGTGCCAAAGCCGAGGAAATGCAGCTTCGTCTCCTCGTTCACAAGCCCGGTCTTCTTCGCGCAGCGGAACACCTGCGTGAAGTAAAGCTCCTGACGCTTATCCACCACATAGATGATCTGATTCGGGTTGTACGATTCCATGCGCTGGACGATCGTCGCCAGATCCGTTGTGTTGTAGAGAGAAGCGCCGTCCGATTTTAAGATCATGCACGGCGGGATCTCCTTCGTGTCCGTCTCCTCCATGACGTCGACGACAAGCGCGCCGTCGCTGACATACGCGTAGCCCTCGTCCTTCATGCGCCGCACCATCTCGGGGATGTAAGGCTGCGCATCGCTCTCGCCCTTCCACAGCTCAAAGCTCACGTTTAATTTTTTGTAATTTTTCTTCAGATCATCCACGGAAACGTGTATGATGTGATCCCAGAGTGCACGGTAGCCCTTATTTCCGTTCTGCAGATCGAAGGTTGCCTGCATTGCCCGCTCCCTGTACGCCTCGTCCTCCTTAGACTTTTTGCTGGCGGTCGGGTAGATCTCCTCAAGCTCCGAAATCGTAAACGGCGGCTCCTTCGGATATTCGCCGGAAAACATATTTCGGAAATAGGGAAGGTCGGGCTTCCGCTCCTTTAGCTCCGTGATGATCAGGCCCATCTGCAGGCCCCAGTCGCCCATGTGGACGTCGCCGATCATCGTATTGCCCATAAAAATGCCCATACGCTTGATGCTCTCGCCGATGACCGCCGAGCGCAGATGCCCCACATGCAGGGGCTTGGCCACGTTGGGCCCGCCGTAGTCGATCATGATCGTCGCGGGCTTTTCCACATGCTCGCAGCCATAGTGGCCGCTCGCCGCATCCCCCGACATCTGACGCAGATAGTCCGCCAGAAACCGCCGCTCCAGCTTTAAGTTTAAAAATC
>CAMTZV010000270.1 GCA_947086625.1 uncultured bacterium
AAGGGATGAAGCTAGACACGGCAAAGCATTTGCAGGTCTGTTAAAGAGATACTTTGGCTAAGAAATGGCGCGGTAAAATCAATATTTTTGAGGATTCAGGGGTATGCTGGAGCGATCCGGCATACCCCTATATTTCATTTGACACTTTCTGAATTACTTGATTTCCCTGAAATGAATGAGACAATATTTGAGGATGAGTGAAGGGATCTTTTTGTGTGTTTTATGTTTTCCCAATATGAGTGATATTTTGTATCGCAGAGAAGCTCTAAAATGGACTTGACTTTTCTGTTTTGCGTGTTATACTGTTATTAAATGATACGAAAATTATATAAATATAAAAAACGTATCATTAACAAAAGAAAAGGAGGAATTGCCTATGGAAGACGAAAAAATTGGCAGTTTCATAAAATTGTCAATGGACGCTTTTGAGGAAAGCGTGAGTGCAGAGCCAAAAGTTTCCTGTACGGAGGAGGAACTGATTCAAATTCTGCATGATTTAAGCGTTGCGGTCAATGATAAAGCTTATATTCCTCAAACCGCGACAAGAGATAATCCTTCATTGTCGGATGATTATATTTTTAACGACATTGATGAGAGCCTTATACTACTGGATTTGACAAAAGCAAATTTTGTCGCAAAAATAAAAGATATTGGAAAAGGCGCAAAAAATCGAATAAAACAGGGATTACCGCAGGAATATTTGTATGTATTTCAGTATCCGTGCAAGCTGGCAAGGCGAGACGCACAAGAGAGCGGGATAGATTCGGATCGTGTACTTATATATATTAAGATAAATGTTAGGAAGGTTCCGTATAAGAAGGTGTTTATTATATCCTTTCATAAGAATCGGCCAGGCAGTTCATAAAATTGAAAATAACAAACAGTATACAGCAGTTTGCTGTATACTGGATTGTTTAAAATAAATGTACAAGAAATTGATCAGTCAAAGAACAGGCAGGTGAAAATATATGGGACGGCAGGAATGGGCATATTGTAATGAGTGTGAGGATTTAGTTGATTTTGATATTTTTGAGGAAATTGTCACAGAGCAATATAAGGGAGAAGAAGTCAGATTCAAATTTCATGTTGGAAGATGTAGATGCTGCGGAAATGAAGTGGCAACTGATACCGCGTACAATTCCAGAAAGTCAGAGGCAAAGATAAAGGCATACAAAAAGAAAAGAGGAATCATCGATATCGACGAGATATCAGAAATTTTGATGAAATACGATATTGGGAAAGAAGCGCTGGCAGATATCGCAGGATTTGGAAAGGTTACGATCAAACGCTATTATGAAGGATTTCTTCCGGCAAAAGAGTATTCGGACATTCTCTACAAGATTTTGAATGACGAGACATGGTTTATGGATCTGGTACAGAGAAGCAGGACGAAGCTGAAGGAGGTTACGTACAGAAAAATAGTTGCCAGGTATGACAGGCTGGCCAGGATCAATGAATCTAAAATCGATCAGATTGCAAATTATATCATTATCCGCATGGAAGAGGTCACGCCTTTAGCCTTGGAAAAGCTGTTGTCCTTTTGTAATGGGGTAAATTATGCGGTGAATGGGGAGCGGCTGATTTTTGACGAGAGCCAGGCATGGGCACATGGGCCGGTGTATCCATATATCTATAATAAATATAAAAAATACGGATATAAGCCGATTGGCGATGGAATATACAGCAGCCACGGCTGGCTGGTATCAAAGCTTTCGGAGAAGGAGCGGACGGTAATCGATATGGTGATCCGAACCTTTGGCCTGTATTCGCCAAAAACTTTGGAAAAAATCAGTCATTCGCAGGAACCGTGGAGAGAAAAAAGAGTCGGATACAAGGACAACGAGGCCGGCAGGGAAGCGATCGACGAGGAATCGGTAGAACGATTTTATATCGAGAATGACTTGTGTACGGAAGAAAAAATCATGCGCTATATTTTAAATTGTATACGGGAGATTACTTTTCACGCCCCAGGAACGCGCACTGACTGCGCGTTCCGTGAGAACATGATTCAGGAATGAGGGGCGATTTTTGCGCAGCAAAATTCGAAATATCGCCCCGAATTGTTACTATGAGCGGCTTCCAAGCCGTGAATAGTAACTACGGGAGGACGGCACAGCTTCCCAATGACAAATATCGCTACAATTTTAATGAAATATATGATATGATGGCTTTATACTTTTCAGGTCAACAATTTTTTGGAAAGGTGCGCCATCTATGAGAATCGTACTGTTTTATTCGGGTGTGGACTCGTTCAACTATTTTACCGACCAGCTCTGCGGGGAGTTTGTGCGCAGGGGCCACGAGGTTTTTATACTGGATCTGCAAAACCCGACAGAGGATGACCCACATTCATACCGGTATTTTGCAGAGTTTTTAGAGAAAAGGGTAGACATGGCCGTCAGCTTTGACGGATTCGGGATTAAGGACGAGCTGTTTATCGAGCTGTGGGATGAGCTGGAGGTACGGACGGTCAATATTCTGATGGATCATCCGCTGCGCTTTCATCCGACGATGGAGCGTCACCCGAAGCGCTATATCCAGTTCTGCTGCGACGAAAACCATGTTTCCTATGTAAAAAGATATTTTTCGGACTGTGTGAGCGAGGTGGAATTTCTGCCCCATGCGGGGACGTATGACCCACAGGCAGAGTACAAGCCGTACGCCGACCGCAAATACGATATCCTTTTTTCCGGAACATATTACCGGCCAGAGGACCAGCGGCAAAAAATTGCCGAATATTTCCCCGGGGGGAGTACGATGCACTGCTTTTATATGGAAATGGCGGATTATATGCTTTCTCACAGCGATGTGACGACGGAGCAGGCGGCGCTCGATACGATCGAGCGGACGGGCCTTAAGGTACAGGAGAGCCAGCTGAGGACGATTTTCCGCTGCAGCGAGCCGCTTGACTGGATGGCGCGCATGTATCAGAGGCAGCGCGTCGTGCAGACGCTGGCGGAGGCCGGATTTGAGCTTTGGCTGCTGGGCAGGGGCTGGGAAAACCACCCGTGCGCAGCTTTTCCGAACGTGCATCGGATCGACGACCGGATTCCGTTTGCACAGACGCTTCCGTATATGGCGGACGCGAAGATCAACCTGAACGTCATGCCGTGGTTTAAGGCGGGGACGCACGACCGCATTTTCAATATCCTGCTGCGTCATTCGCTGCCGCTCACGGATTCCAGCGCGTGGATCGACAGGCATTTTGTGGCGGGAGAGGAGCTTGCGCTCTACGACTTGAAGGAGCTTGAAAAGCTTCCGGAGCTTGCGCGGGAATTGCTGGAGGATGAAAAAAAGGCGGAGCGCATGATAGAGAGAGGCTATGAGAAGGTAAAGGCGCACTTTACATGGGTAAACTGCGCGGATCAGATCTTGCAGGCAGCAGGAGGGGGAATCTGACGATGGGATTTGACGAATCATTTTTAAAGGAAGAGACGCGCTGCGGGTTTTTGGTGACCGGGAAGCGCAAAAAGATCTGGCGGACGGAGCTTGAGCTTCTGGCAAGGCTTGACGAGGTGTGCAAGAAGTACGGGCTCTCCTATTTTGCGGAGTATGGGACGATGCTTGGGGCGGTGCGTCACCACGGGTTTGTGCCGTGGGACGACGATATCGATGTGATGATGTTCCGGGAGGACTACATGAAGCTTCAGGAGGTCGCTCCGACGGAATTTAAAGAGCCGTATTTTTTCCAGAACACGTATACGGATCTCATTGTGTGGGGATTTTCCAAGCTGCGTGACGACCGCACGACGGGCATCGAGTTTGCGGACATGAGCCCGGACTTTCATCAGGGCATCTTTATCGACATTAAGCCGTTTGACGACGTGCCGGACGGAAAGGATTTTAGCGAGACGATTTTGCAGGTGCAGCGGGAGGCGTGGCAGACGGTCGCGAATTCCGAGCGGATGCGCTATTACGTATCGGAGGGCGT